>NZ_ALPM01000080.1:0-31755 GCF_000294595.1 Arthrobacter sp. TB 23
TTTGAGAACTCAATAGTGTGCCATGTTTGTTGATACCGATTGTTTTATTGATTGGTTGAATTTGGCTGCATGATGCTACCTCGGTGGTGTTGTGTGGTTGTTTTTGGCTGGTTTCGAATTTTGCGCGTGCCTGTTTACTGGTTTTTCCTGGTGGTGGGTGCGTGTCTGTAATGCATTTACGGAGAGTTTGATCCTGGCTCAGGATGAACGCTGGCGGCGTGCTTAACACATGCAAGTCGAACGATGATCCCAGCTTGCTGGGGGATTAGTGGCGAACGGGTGAGTAACACGTGAGTAACCTGCCCTTGACTCTGGGATAAGCCTGGGAAACCGGGTCTAATACTGGATATGACCTTCTGGCGCATGCCATGTTGGTGGAAAGCTTTATTGCGGTTTTGGATGGACTCGCGGCCTATCAGCTTGTTGGTGGGGTAATGGCCTACCAAGGCGACGACGGGTAGCCGGCCTGAGAGGGTGGACGGCCACACTGGGACTGAGACACGGCCCAGACTCCTACGGGAGGCAGCAGTGGGGAATATTGCACAATGGGCGCAAGCCTGATGCAGCGACGCCGCGTGGGGGATGAAGGCCTTCGGGTTGTAAACCTCTTTCAGTAGGGAAGAAGCGAAAGTGACGGTACCTGCAGAAGAAGCGCCGGCTAACTACGTGCCAGCAGCCGCGGTAATACGTAGGGCGCAAGCGTTATCCGGAATTATTGGGCGTAAAGAGCTCGTAGGCGGTTTGTCGCGTCTGCCGTGAAAGTCCGGGGCTTAACTCCGGATCTGCGGTGGGTACGGGCAGACTAGAGTGATGTAGGGGAGACTGGAATTCCTGGTGTAGCGGTGAAATGCGCAGATATCAGGAGGAACACCGATGGCGAAGGCAGGTCTCTGGGCATTAACTGACGCTGAGGAGCGAAAGCATGGGGAGCGAACAGGATTAGATACCCTGGTAGTCCATGCCGTAAACGTTGGGCACTAGGTGTGGGGGACATTCCACGTTTTCCGCGCCGTAGCTAACGCATTAAGTGCCCCGCCTGGGGAGTACGGCCGCAAGGCTAAAACTCAAAGGAATTGACGGGGGCCCGCACAAGCGGCGGAGCATGCGGATTAATTCGATGCAACGCGAAGAACCTTACCAAGGCTTGACATGAACTGGAACAGCGCAGAGATGTGTTGGCCGCTTGCGGCCGGTTTACAGGTGGTGCATGGTTGTCGTCAGCTCGTGTCGTGAGATGTTGGGTTAAGTCCCGCAACGAGCGCAACCCTCGTTCTATGTTGCCAGCGCGTTATGGCGGGGACTCATAGGAGACTGCCGGGGTCAACTCGGAGGAAGGTGGGGACGACGTCAAATCATCATGCCCCTTATGTCTTGGGCTTCACGCATGCTACAATGGCCGGTACAAAGGGTTGCGATACTGTGAGGTGGAGCTAATCCCAAAAAGCCGGTCTCAGTTCGGATTGAGGTCTGCAACTCGACCTCATGAAGTCGGAGTCGCTAGTAATCGCAGATCAGCAACGCTGCGGTGAATACGTTCCCGGGCCTTGTACACACCGCCCGTCAAGTCACGAAAGTTGGTAACACCCGAAGCCGGTGGCCTAACCCCCTTGTGGGGAGGGAGCTGTCGAAGGTGGGACCGGCGATTGGGACTAAGTCGTAACAAGGTAGCCGTACCGGAAGGTGCGGCTGGATCACCTCCTTTCTAAGGAGCACCTCGAATGACGCGCCGATCCTGTGTGGTTGGTGTGGGGTTCGTAGGAGTATGGCCTATTGCGCGGGCGTTTGTTCCGCGGTGGGCTGCTCAAGGGTGGAATATCAATGGATAGGTGCCTGGTGGCGCTGGCTGGTTGCAGAGTACGATCGCCTTTTGGTGGTGTGGAAATGGTTCTGGTTGGTGGTGATTGGGTTATCGTATGGCACACTGTTGGGTCCTGAAATAACAGGGCTCTGATTGTCGTGGACAAGTGTTCTGCTGGTTTGGTGCGTCGTTGTGGCGTGTCGGGTTGGTGGGGTGTTGTTTGTGGGGGTTGGGGTGCTGGGGTTTCTGGTTTTTCCCTGCCATGGCAGCGGGATCCTCGTGTTTGGGGGTTTTGGTTGGTGGTGTGGGGTTGTTGGTTGAGAACTGCATAGTGGACGAGAGCATCTTAAAAATAAGAAGCAATTTCAAAAAATCTTGGTTTCAGACTTTTAGTTTGATGCCATGGTTTTCTCGATATGTTTTTTGATCTTTTGTGGTCAAGTTTTTAAGGGCACACGGTGGATGCCTTGGCATCAAGAGCCGAAGAAGGACGTGGGAATCTGCGATAAGCCTGGGGGAGTCGATAACCGGACTGTGAGCCCAGGATTTCCGAATGGGGAAACCCCGCCTGGCCAGCGATGGACCGGGTGACCCGCATCTGAACACATAGGGTGCGTGGAGGGAACGTGGGGAAGTGAAACATCTCAGTACCCACAGGAAGAGAAAACAATAGTGATTCCGTTAGTAGTGGCGAGCGAACGCGGATGAGGCTAAACCAGTGGTGTGTGATAGCCGGCGGGCGTTGCATCACTGGGGTTGCGGGACTTTCCGTTCTGATTCTGCCGGATCAGTGAAATGAGTGCAGGCGTATAGGTGAACGGTCTTGAAAGGCCGGCCGGAGAGGGTGTAAGTCCCGTAACCGTAATGCGTGCTGCCGTTTGGAGAGTATCCCAAGTAGTACGGGGCCCGAGAAATCCCGTGCGAATCTGCCAGGACCACCTGGTAAGCCTAAATACTCCTTGATGACCGATAGCGGACAAGTACCGTGAGGGAAAGGTGAAAAGTACCCCGGGAGGGGAGTGAAACAGTACCTGAAACCGTGTGCCTACAATCCGTCAGAGCGTTGCCATCCTTTCGGGGGTGGTGGTGTGATGGCGTGCCTTTTGAAGAATGAGCCTGCGAGTTAGTGTTACGTCGCGAGGTTAACCCGTGTGGGGAAGCCGTAGCGAAAGCGAGTCTGAATAGGGCGAGTGAGTGGCGTGATCTAGACCCGAAGCGAAGTGATCTACCCATGGCCAGGTTGAAGCGACGGTAAGACGTCGTGGAGGACCGAACCCACTTCAGTTGAAAATGGAGGGGATGAGCTGTGGGTAGGGGTGAAAGGCCAATCAAACTTCGTGATAGCTGGTTCTCCCCGAAATGCATTTAGGTGCAGCGTTGCGTGTTTCTTACCGGAGGTAGAGCTACTGGATGGCTAATGGGCCCTACAAGGTTACTGACGTCAGCCAAACTCCGAATGCCGGTAAGTGAGAGCGCAGCAGTGAGACTGTGGGGGATAAGCTTCATAGTCGAGAGGGAAACAGCCCAGACCACCAACTAAGGCCCCTAAGCGTGTGCTAAGTGGGAAAGGATGTGGAGTTGCGAAGACAACCAGGAGGTTGGCTTAGAAGCAGCCATCCTTGAAAGAGTGCGTAATAGCTCACTGGTCAAGTGATTCCGCGCCGACAATGTAGCGGGGCTCAAGTACACCGCCGAAGTTGTGGATTTCAGATATTAGCTAAGCCGGAGACTTGTTCTCCTGAGTTCAGGCGTCTGGAGTGGTAGGGGAGCGTCGTGTGGGCGGTGAAGTCGCGGTGTAAACCAGCGGTGGAGCCTACACGAGTGAGAATGCAGGCATGAGTAGCGAAAGACGGGTGAGAAACCCGTCCGCCGAATGATCAAGGGTTCCAGGGTCAAGCTAATCTGCCCTGGGTAAGTCGGGACCTAAGGCGAGGCCGACAGGCGTAGTCGATGGACAACGGGTTGATATTCCCGTACCGGCGAAAAACCGCCCATACTGAGCAGGGGATACTAACCGCCCAATACCTGACTGCCCACCCTTCGGGGTGACGTGGTTTTTGGTGGAGCGCGGGACCTGATCCTGGGAGGTAAGCGTATTAACAGGTGTGACGCAGGAAGGTAGCCGGGCCGGGCGATGGTTGCCCCGGTCTAAGGATGTAGGAGGGACCATAGGCAAATCCGTGGTCCTGGTTTGGATACCGTCTCTGAGACCCGATGGGCCCCGTTATGCGGGGATCCGGTGATCCTATGCTGCCTAGAAAAGCATCGGCGCGAGGTTTTAGCCGCCCGTACCCCAAACCGACACAGGTGATCAGGTAGAGAATACTAAGGCGATCGAGAGAATTATGGTTAAGGAACTCGGCAAAATGCCCCCGTAACTTCGGGAGAAGGGGGGCCTCACCCGTGACCAACACTTGCTGTTGTGAGCGTTGTGGGGCCGCAGAGACCAGGGGGAAGCGACTGTTTACTAAAAACACAGGTCCGTGCGAAGTCGCAAGACGATGTATACGGACTGACTCCTGCCCGGTGCTGGAAGGTTAAGAGGACCGGTTAGTGCCCTTCGGGGTGCGAAGCTGGGAATTTAAGCCCCAGTAAACGGCGGTGGTAACTATAACCATCCTAAGGTAGCGAAATTCCTTGTCGGGTAAGTTCCGACCTGCACGAATGGAGTAACGACTTCCCCGCTGTCTCAACCATAAGCTCGGCGAAATTGCACTACGAGTAAAGATGCTCGTTACGCGCAGCAGGACGGAAAGACCCCGAGACCTTCACTATAGTTTGGTATTGGTGTTCGGTGTGGCTTGTGTAGGATAGGTGGGAGACTGTGAACCCTGGACGCTAGTTCAGGGGGAGTCATCGTTGAAATACCACTCTGGTCATACTGGATATCTAACTTCGGCCCGTAATCCGGGTCAGGGACAGTGCCTGATGGGTAGTTTAACTGGGGCGGTTGCCTCCTAAAAAGTAACGGAGGCGCCCAAAGGTTCCCTCAGCCTGGTTGGCAATCAGGTGTCGAGTGTAAGTGCACAAGGGAGCTTGACTGTGAGAGAGACATCTCAAGCAGGGACGAAAGTCGGGACTAGTGATCCGGCGGTACATTGTGGAATGGCCGTCGCTCAACGGATAAAAGGTACCTCGGGGATAACAGGCTGATCTTGCCCAAGAGTCCATATCGACGGCATGGTTTGGCACCTCGATGTCGGCTCGTCGCATCCTGGGGCTGGAGTAGGTCCCAAGGGTTGGGCTGTTCGCCCATTAAAGCGGTACGCGAGCTGGGTTTAGAACGTCGTGAGACAGTTCGGTCCCTATCCGCTGCGCGCGCAGGAAATTTGAGAAGGGCTGTCCTTAGTACGAGAGGACCGGGACGGACGAACCTCTGGTGTGTCAGTTGTACTGCCAAGTGCACCGCTGATTAGCTACGTTCGGATGGGATAACCGCTGAAAGCATCTAAGCGGGAAGCCTGCTTCGAGATGAGATTTCCATACACATTTGTGTGAGAGGCCCCCAGCCAGACCACTGGGTTGATAGGCCGGACGTGGAAGCAAGGACTAACGACTTGTGAAGCTGACCGGTACTAATAAGCCGATAACTTACACCACACACACCACCCGTGAACGGCATCAAAAGACGTTCACACCAAGGATGGTGTAAAGATATGCTGCTTTCGTCCACTATGCGGTTCCCAACCAACAACAGGAACCAAAAAACACAACACAATACAGGTATATACTGTTCAAGTTGTAACCAAAAAGACTTCCCACCCCACACGGCTCACACAGCCAGTGCAGGGGAACGGGTAAAAGGGTTACGGCGGTCACAGCGTGGGGGAAACGCCCGGTCCCATTCCGAACCCGGAAGCTAAGACCCACAGCGCCGATGGTACTGCACCCGAGAGAGTGTGGGAGAGTAGGACACCGCCGGACAACCATTAAACGAAAGGCCCCACCACCGGTGGGGCCTTTCGCACTTAACCACCACACCCCAAACACACCTGATGCAGGCCCTACAATGGGTAGGGCGGCGAAGGATGCCACCCACACAGATTCATAGAGAAACCGAACGGAAACCGCACCAGTGCCGGCTCCGTTTGTAATGAGAGGAACCGCGTAGCCATGGCCGACCAAGACCGCAATCACGGAGCGGACCGGGCAGACCGACGGCCCGATCGATCAGGTACCCAAGGCGGCCGGTCGGTTGGCAAGCAGAGCGACGCCCCCCGGAGCTCGGCCTCCCGCGATGATAGGGCGGGTGGGTATCGGGGAGCACGTCCGAACACCGGCGGGTCATCAGCCGGCCGCGGTGCCAGCCAGGGCAGGGGAAGCGGTCCACGTGACGAAAACCGTGGCGGCTCCGAGCGCGCCGAGAGTGGGAAGCGTTCCTTCAACGCCCGGGACCTCCGCAGCGCCAACCGTCCAGACCGCGAACGGTCCCCAAATATCGATGAGGATGTCACTGGCGCTGAACTGGATCGGGTGACCCGGGCGCAGATCCGCAACCTTGAAGAAAAGAGCGCCGAGTGGGTGGCCCGCCACCTCGTGATGGCGGGCCGTCTGCTTGAGGATGAGCCCGAACTGGCATTCCAGCACGCCCTGGCGGCCAGCCGCCGCGGTGGCAGGCTCGCCGTCGTGCGTGAAGCAGTGGGCCTGACCGCCTACGCTGCCGGACACTACGGTGAGGCGCTCCGTGAGTTCCGCACCTATCGCCGGATCAGCGGTTCGAACGACCACCTTCCGGTCATGGCCGACTGTGAACGTGGGCTGGGCCGCCCCGACCGCGCCCTTGATCTTGCTCAATCAGAGGAGGCCGAAGGGCTGAGTTCTGCGGGCAAGGTGGAACTGGCCATGGTGGTCTCCGGGGCTCGCTCAGACCTGTTGCAGCACGATGCCGCGGTCGCCGCACTGGAAATCAGCCAGCTCGACCGCAACCGTGCGTTCAGCTACAGCCCACGGCTGTTTCGCGCCTACGCTGAGGCCTTGGCGGCGGTTGGCCGTACCGCCGAAGCCGAACAGTGGCGCCGTCAGGCCGGGATCGCCGACAGCGCTCTCGGATTGGGCGAGTTCGCCGAGCCCGACATCGTTGATCTCGGCGGTGACGATGAGGAGGTCCCCGATGCCTCGGCCGCCCGTCGGCGGGTTGCTTCGGCTCCCACCGGCAGTCCCGGGACCACCTCGCTGACTGAACGCCGGCCGGGAACAGGCGACGCCCCCGCAGCCGACAGTGAGCCGGACACCGTCACTGAGTCGGACACCGTCACTGAGTCGGAGGACGAGCAGCGTCTCGAAGCGAAGTCGGCCGGTCAGGAAGCGGCGGAAGCGGCAGCCGCCCAGCAGTCCGTGGAAACGCCGGGCGCCCCCGATGACGTCCCCGAGGAGGAGGTGCGCCGCGCACCTGCCACCTGGCGTTCACTCAACCGGCCCGCTCCAATTCGCACCAGCCCCGAAGGCGGGCAGGACACCGAAAGGCACCATGACTGAGGCTTCCCTGATCTCGTCCTACGATGCACTCTTAGCTGATCTGGATGGTGTCGTCTACGCGGGACCCAACGCCATTCCTGGTGCGGTGGAGTCCCTGGAACGGCTAGCGGACATCGAAGTCGCCCTCGCCTACATCACCAACAACGCGTCCCGGTCAGCCGAACAGGTTGCAGCACACCTGCGCGAGCTGGGTGCTCCGGCGACGGCGGCCCAGGTGTTCGGGTCGGCGTTTGCCGGGGCTGAACTCCTGGCCACACTGGTGCCCGCCGGGTCGACCGTCCTGGTCACCGGCAGCCAGACCCTGGTCGACCAGGTCAAGGCGCAGGGTTTGGTCCCAGTCACCTCCGCTGAGCCAACTCCTGATGCAGTCATTCAGGGCTTCGACCCCAACCTGGGGTGGAAGGATCTGGCTGAGGCTGCCTACGCGGTGGCGGGTGGTGCGGTGTGGGTAGCAACCAACACGGACCTGTCCATTCCGCAGCTCCGCGGAATCGCCCCCGGCAACGGGTCGCTGGTCGCGGCGGTCACCGCCGCCACCGGCAGCACCCCCGCGGTCGCCGGCAAACCCGAAGCGGCGTTGTTCACCACTGCCGCCAAGCACCTCGGTGTCTCTCGCCCACTGGTGGTTGGAGACCGGCTCGATACCGACATTCTGGGCGGAAACCGTGCCCGGATGGACACTGCCCTGGTGCTCACCGGCGTCGACACGGTGCGGACGGCGCTGGCGGCTGTCGCCGGTCAGCGTCCCAAGTACCTCCTGGCCGACCTTGAGGGCCTCTACGAGCCGTACCCGGAAATCAGCCACAGCGACGGCGTGTACCGGTGCGGGGCGTCGTCGGCGATGGTCGACGACGGAACGGTCCACCTGACCGGGGACCTGGCGAACCTCGACACCTGGCGTGCCGCCTGCGGCGCCTGGTGGAGCGCCAATCCTGACCCTGCGACCGCCGCACTGCCCGCCCTGCAGTCCGCGGGCAGCCCGGTTCTCGCCGATTCCGCAGGTCGCTGATGACTGGCGCTGCCCCGAGTGTGCCGTCACCCGAAGGCAGCGTGGATCACGCTGCAATAGATGACGCCGCAATAGACGACGCTGAAATAGACCATGCCGCAACGGTTGGCGAGGGCCCGGACTTTCCCCGCAGGGCGGAGACCAGCGGGGACACCAGCGTGGATGGGCTGACCGCTCATCTGGCCGACATTCCGGGCCTCCCCATTGAGGACCACAACCGCCTGTACACGGGGCTCCATGACGGCCTGCTTGCCGAGCTCAACGCTGATCCGCCCAAAGCCCATGACGCGCCTTGACCAGGCTCTGGTGGCCCGAGGGCTGGCACGGTCCAGGTCGCACGCCGCCCAGCTCATCGCCGCCGGCCGGGTGCGCCGCGCCGGCGTCATCCAGGCCAAGGCCGCCAGTAAGGTCCAGGATTTTGAGGAGCTGGCAGTCGACGACGGCGGTGCCCCCGACTTCGTCAGCCGTGCCGGGGTGAAACTTGACGGGGCGCTGCGGTCTTTCACCGGGGTCGCTGTGGAGGGGAAACGGTGCCTCGACGCTGGCGCCTCCACGGGCGGCTTCACCGAGGTGCTCCTGCGCGCTGGCGCCTCCCGTGTGGCAGCCGTCGACGTCGGGCACGGCCAGCTCGTTGCGGACCTGCGCCGGGACCCACGGGTCGACGTCGTCGAGGGGCTAAACGTGCGTCAGCTGGAGCCCGACGCCATCGGAGGCCAGGTCGATCTGACGGTCGCGGACCTGTCCTTCATTTCCCTCACCCTGGTGCTGCTCCCACTCGCCCTAGCCACCAAACCCGGCGGTGACATGGTGCTGCTCATCAAACCCCAGTTCGAAGTGGGCAAGGGAAAACTGAACTCCAGCGGGGTGGTGGCGACCGAACCGGAAAGGCGCCGCGCCGTCGGACAGGTGATCTGGAGCGCCCTGGCCCACGGACTGACCGTGTCGGGGTTGATTCGCAGTCAACTACCGGGTCAGGACGGAAATGTTGAGTTCTTTGTGTGGATAACAGTGCCGACCGGCCCGATGGTGCCTAGGATCGAAGGGGAGCTTGATCGCATGACCCGGCAGGTGCTGGACTCCAGCACTGCTTTTACTGATGCCCGGCTAGTTACCGGCACGCCAGACGGCGCACGGGATACGACGGAGCTTCAATGACACGACGGATACTGGTCCTTGCCCACACCGGGCGGCACGACGCGATGGCGGCTGCCCAGGAAGCCTGTACGCAGCTACACCAGTCAGGGTTGGTCCCCGTCATGCGGGATGAGGAACTGAAGGACATCCAGGACGAGTACGGGGTGCTCACCGCGCCCACCGAAACCCTCGGCGTCGACGTCGGACTCGACGAGGTTGAGCTGGGGATGGTCCTGGGCGGCGATGGGACCATTCTCCGCGCCGCAGAACTGGTCCGCGGCTCCGAAGTCCCCCTTCTCGGCGTCAACCTCGGGCACGTCGGGTTCCTCGCCGAAAGTGAACGGGCCGACCTCACCGAGACGGTGCGCCGGGTGGTGGACCGTGATTACACCGTCGAAGAGCGGATGACCATCGACGTCCAGGTGTGGCGCGGTGACGTCCTCGCAGCCCAGACCTGGGCGCTGAACGAGGCGGCCGTCGAGAAGGCCAGCCGCGAACGGATGATCGAGGTGGTGATGGAGGTTGACGGGCGACCCCTCAGCTCGTTCGGGTGTGACGGTGTGGTGATGGCAACACCCACGGGGTCGACCGCCTACGCCTTCTCCTCCGGCGGACCCGTGGTCTGGCCCGAGGTGGAAGCCCTGCTGATGGCGCCGATCAGTGCCCACGCCCTCTTCACCAAACCACTGGTGATCGCGCCGACGTCGGTCCTCGCCGTGGAGATCCTCACCCGCACCGACGCGGCGGGCGTCCTGTGGTGCGACGGGCGGCGCACCGTCGACCTGCCGCCCGGCGCCCGGGTGGAAGTCCGCCGTGCAGCTACCCCGGTCCGGTTGGCTCGCACCCAACTCACCCCCTTCTCCGAGCGACTCGTGAAGAAGTTCTCGCTCCCCACCCAGGGCTGGCGTGGCCCGACCAGTCATGCAGGAGGTACCGGCCAGTGATCGAAGAAATCCGCATCCGCGACCTTGGCGTCATCACCGATGCCACACTGCACCTGGGCGGCGGTTTCACCGTGGTGACCGGTGAAACCGGTGCCGGCAAGACGATGGTGATCACCGCTCTGGGGTTGCTGCTCGGCGCGCGGGCCGACGCCGGTGCCGTACGTCTCGGAGCGAAAGCCGCTTCGGCCGAGGCGGTCCTCCGGATCGCCCCGCACAGCACCGCCGCACTGCGTGCCGCGGAAGCGGGCGGGGAATTGGACGAGTCGGAGGGCTCGGCTGAGCTGATCGTCGCACGCACCGTCAATGGTGATGGACGGAGTCGCGCGTACGTCGGCGGCAGGTCAGCCCCAGCGGGGGTGCTCGCTGAGCTGGGATCGGCGCTGGTGGTAGTCCACGGCCAGTCCGATCAGCTACGCCTGAAAACCACTGCGGCCCAGCGGGAAGCGCTGGACAAATTCGCGGGGGCCCCACTGGCTGAGGTGCTGGGACGCTATCAGGTGAGTTACCGTCGCCTGCAGGAGGCGGCCGCCGAGCTGGAGCAACTCCTGACCGACTCGCGGGAGCGGGTCAGGGAGGCCGAATCACTGCAGGCCGCGCTCGAGGAAATTGACGCCGTCGCACCGCAGCCGGGTGAGGATGACAACCTGAAGGCGGAGTCCATCCGTCTGGGCCACGTCGAGGAGCTTCGGACCGCGGCGTTCAAAGCCCACCAGGCGCTCGTCTCGGGTGAATTCGCCGACGACCAGGACGCCACAGTGCTCGTGGATGCCGCCAAACGCCAACTGGAATCGGCGGGGGACCATGACCCAGCCCTGGCCGCGCTGGCTGGGCGACTCGCCGAAGTGGGCTACATCCTCACCGATATTTCAACCGAACTGTCGGGCTATAGCGCCTCCCTCGACAGCGACGGACCCGGCCGACTGGCCGAAGTCGAATCGCGACGGGCCGAACTGGCCGTCCTCATCCGCAAGTACGCGCCCAGCATCGACGAGGTGCTTGACTGGGCTGCGGCCGGGCAGCTCCGGCTCGGTGAGCTAGGCGACGACTCCACCCGGATCGAGGCGCTGGGGGAGGAGATTGCCGCCCTTGAGCAGACGGTGGGTGCGCAGGCCGAGGAACTCACCGCCCTGCGCACCGCCGCCGCCGCCACGCTCGCGGAGCGGGTCACCGACGAACTGTCGGCACTCGCCATGGCGGCGGCCAGCCTGGTCATCGACGTGACGGCAGGGGAGCGCACCCTGTTCGGCGCCGACTCGATCGCGTTCCTCCTACAGCCACACCCCGGCTCGGCCGCGCGGCCGCTGGGGAAGGGCGCGTCGGGCGGTGAACTCTCCCGGGTGATGCTCGCAATCGAGGTGGTGCTGGCCGCCGTCGACCCCGTACCGACCTTCGTGTTCGACGAGGTGGACGCGGGAGTGGGCGGCAAAGCGGCGGTGGAAATCGGGCGACGACTCGCCATGCTCGCCGAACACGTCCAGGTGATTGTGGTCACCCATCTGCCCCAGGTGGCGGCGTTCGCGTCCCAACACATCAGGGTGACCAAGAACGTGTCGGCGACCGCTGCCGGCGACGGTGTCACGGCCAGCGACGTCGAAGTCCTGCCCGAAGCGGAGCGGGTGCGGGAGCTGGCACGCATGCTTGCCGGGCAGGAGGAGTCGGCGTCGGCCCAGGCACACGCCGAGGAACTGCTCGCAGACGCAGCGCGGACCGCCTCGAAGTGCTAGGCTCGAACTCCGTGGTGCAATCAACAAATTCCCGGTTCCAGAAGTCCGCCAAGACTACCAAGCACGTCTTCGTGACGGGTGGCGTAGCCTCCTCCCTCGGGAAGGGACTCACCGCTTCAAGCCTCGGTCATCTTCTCCGTGCGCGTGGCTTATCAGTCACGATGCAGAAGCTCGACCCGTATCTCAACGTGGACCCGGGCACCATGAACCCGTTCCAGCACGGCGAGGTCTTCGTGACCGACGACGGCGCTGAAACGGACCTCGACATCGGCCACTACGAGCGTTTCCTCGATGAAAGCCTCGACGGCTCGGCGAACGTCACGACCGGCCAGATCTACTCGACGGTCATCGCCAAGGAACGCCGCGGCGAATACCTCGGCGACACTGTCCAGGTCATCCCGCACATCACCGACGAGATCAAGCGCCGGATGCGGTTGCCTTCCGAACCCGTCGAAGCCAAGAAGGCGCCCGACGTCATCATCACCGAGATCGGTGGCACCGTCGGCGACATTGAGTCGCAGCCGTTCCTCGAGGCGGCCCGCCAGGTACGCCAGGACATTGGCCGCAACAACGTGTTCTTCCTGCACGTCTCCCTGGTGCCCTACATCGGCCCCTCCCAGGAACTGAAAACGAAGCCAACCCAGCACTCGGTGGCGATGCTCCGATCCATCGGCATCCAGCCGGATGCCATCGTGATCCGCTCGGACCGCGAAATTCCGGACGCCATGCGGGAAAAGATCGGTCGCATGTGCGACGTCGACGTCGACGCCGTCGTCAATGCCGCCGACGCCGCGAGCATCTACGACATTCCGAAGACCCTGCACGCACAGGGCCTCGACGCGTACATTGTGCAGGCCCTTGACCTGAAGTTCAAGGACGTCAACTGGACCAAGTGGAACAAACTTCTCGACGCCGTCCACCACCCCAAACACACTGTCGAAATTGCCCTGGTGGGCAAGTACATCGACCTGCCGGACGCCTACCTGTCGGTGACTGAGGCGCTGCGCGCTGGCGGTTTCGCCAACAAGTCCAAGGTGATCATCCGCTGGGTGCCCTCGGACGACTGCGACACCCCCGAAGGAGCGGCGCAGGCCCTCGACGGAGCCGACGCCATCTGCGTGCCGGGTGGCTTCGGTATCCGCGGCCTCGAAGGCAAACTCGGTGCCCTCAAATACGCCCGAGAAAACTCGGTCCCCACGCTGGGACTCTGCCTCGGGTTGCAGTGCATGGTCATCGAATACGCCCGCAACGTGGTGGGCCTTGAGGGCGCATCCTCGAGTGAGTTTGATCCCGACACCGAGTTCCCGGTCATCGCGACCATGGCCGAGCAGTTGCACATTGTCGACGGCGACGGCGACATGGGCGGCACCATGCGCCTGGGCCTGTGGGAGGCGAAGCTCGACGAAGGTTCAGTGGTGGCCCGCACCTACGGGAAAACCACTGTCAGCGAACGCCACCGCCACCGCTACGAGGTCAACAATGACTTCCGCGAGCAGATCTCGGCCGCCGGCATGGTGTTCTCCGGAACGTCCCCCGACGGCAAGCTGGTCGAGTTTGTTGAACTGCCAAAGAGCGTCCACCCGTACTATGTGGCCACCCAGGCGCACCCCGAGCTGAGCTCACGCCCCACCCGGCCGCACCCGCTGTTCGCCGGACTGGTAAAGGCTGCACTGCTCCGCCGCGGGGTCAAGGCCTAACATGAGCCAGGGGGCGGACGTGGACGAATCGGCGCAGCCGCTGGGTGACCAGCAGAGCCCGCGGCGTTTGCTGGACTCCACGGTGGTCTACGAGGGCAGGATCTGGAACGTCGTCAGCGACACGTTCTCCCTCACCGATGACGGCCACGGCGAACCGCTGGTGCGCGACTATATCGAGCATCCCGGTGCTGTGGCGGTATTGGCCCTGAACGACGCCGGGCAGGTGCTGTTGATCAACCAGTACCGCCACCCGGTGCGGATGACGCTCTGGGAAATCCCGGCGGGCCTGCTCGATGTTCCTGATGAGGACTTTGTGGCGGCTGCAGCGCGGGAGCTCGCCGAGGAGGCGGACCTCACTGCTGAGCGGTGGAACGTCCTGACCGACCTGTTCCTGTCACCCGGGTCCTCCAGTGAAGCGTTGCGTATCTATCTGGCGCGGGGCGTCGCGGAGATCCACCCTGATGCGCGCCACGAACGCACCCACGAGGAAGCCGAAATTGAGCTGGCGTGGGTTGACCTGGATGAGGCAGTCGCCGCCGTCCTGGCCGGGAGGATCCACAGTCCTTCGGCAATCGCAGCGATTCTCGCCGCGTCAGTGGCACGGAACTCCGGCTACGAACAGCTGCGACCCGCAGACGAGCCCTGGCCTGAGCACTCCAGCCAGCACCACACCTGGCCCAACGGATCGGTCCTGAAGGGCTGACGATGGCGGTTCCTGCAACGAGGACCGCAGTGGACGAGCTGCGGGAAACCGGCCCCGGACGGCTCATGAGCGAATACCTTCAGCACATGGCAGTGGAGCGTGGCCTGTCGGTCAACACCCTTGCCGCGTACCGGCGTGACCTGTTGAGGTATCACCGGTTTCTGGCTGCCCGTTCAGTCACCGACGTGCAGCGGATCACCCGGCATGACATCTCGGCGTTCGCGCAGGCCCTGTCCACCGGTTCTGATGGCCTCGCCCCGTTGAGTCCGCGGTCCGCCGCGCGCACCGTGGTCGCGGTCCGTGGCCTGCACCGGTTCTGGGCCCTGGAGGGCATCTGTACCGCCGATCCCGCCCACGACATTCACCCTCCCATCGCCGGTAAGCGGCTCCCGAAAGCCATTTCGGTCGATGAGGTGACCCGCATCCTCGAGGCCGTGAACACGGACACCCCGGGTGGACAGCGGGACCGGGCGCTGCTGGAATTCCTGTACTCCACCGGCTCCCGGATCAGTGAGGCGGTCGGGCTCGACGTCGACGACGTGTCGGTGGATGCGGCTCTGAAGGGCCCCGCCGTCGTCCGCTTGTTCGGCAAGGGGTCCAAGGAACGGATGGTGCCGTTGGGATCGTACGCGGCGAAGGCCATTGACTCCTACCTGGTCCGGGCCCGGCCAGCCCTGTCCGCCAACGGTCGGGGTAACCCGGCACTGTTCCTGAACCTGCGCGGTGGGCGACTGAGCCGGCAGAGTGCGTGGACCATCCTGAAGTCGGCGGCCGAGAAAGCCGGTGTGACCCGCGAGGTGTCGCCGCACACCCTGCGGCACTCCTTCGCGACCCACTTACTGGAAGGCGGCGCTGATGTGCGGGTGGTGCAGGAACTGCTCGGCCACGCTTCGGTCACCACCACCCAGGTGTACACCCTGGTTACTGCGGATACCCTCCGCGAGGTATATGCTGCTGCGCATCCACGCGCTCTCTGATCCGCGGAGGTCGATGTAACCTCAGCGAGCCAGCTGGAAACTAACGGTGCATGAACAGGTTACTCACTCCAGGGGGGCCAATGTTGCAGCATGACGAAGGATATTTTGCCGCAATCCACAGGGAGCATCGCCCGCGCGTCTTCAACTACATTCACCGCAGGGTCAACAGCCGCGAAGCCGCTGATGAGCTGACCAACGACGTGTTCCGCGTCGCCTGGCAACGCAACCCGGATCCTGCAGATCTGACCATCGCCTGGCTGCTGGCCGTCGCCCACCACCTGATCGGTAACGAGTACCGGCGGCGGGAGCGCTCCGAGCAGCTCATGCAACGGATTCGTTCCACAGCGGTCCTGCAATCGAGAACCGCGCAAGGCGCCCAGCAGCACACGGTTGCCGAGGCCCTCCTCGGGTTGCGGGACAAGGAACGGGAAATCCTGCTGCTCGCCTACTGGGATGACCTGAGTGTGGCGGATATCGCCCAGGTACTGGCCTGCAGCCCATCCGCCGCAAAAGTCCGCCTGCACCGGGCACGCAAGGCGGTCGCCGCCCTGCTGCCCACCGCCTTGATGGCCGAGGGAGTTGCCTGAAATGGACCGCATCGAAAACCTGATCCGGGGACTGGACCCGGTCCGTGCTGAGGGCCGGGCGAATGGAGCTTCCGAATCCCAGCCGGCTTCGGAAGCGGACGAAGACGCCGGGGTGTTCAGCGACGACCGCCCAGTGGTGGTGCCGTTGGCGCGGCGGCGAACCGTCGTCCTCGTGCTTGCCGGTGCCGCTGCGGCAGCGGCTGTGGCCGGCGCGATCGTGGTGGGCAGCTCCATGGGTGTCCAGGGTCCGTTGCCGGCGGGCACCACTGATCCGGAGCCCGCCCCGAAGCCGACGACGGTGGGCGAGGGCACCGCCGATCCCGCCCCTGAGCCGACGGCCGTGCCTACCGGGCCTCCCGCCGACGTCGGGTGCCAGCCACAAGATGTTGACCGGCTGATGGAACAGGGCAGCGACTTCGCCTCCTACACCCCTTGGACCACGAATCCCCAGTACTACCCGGTGATCGGGTGTACCGACGAGTGGATGTCGATGGAGCTGACCGAGGAAGGGTACGCGGTCGAGGGCAAGGACGGGGGCAACGCCTGGTTCTACATCGCCCAGCGCGTCAACGGCCAATGGGTCATTGACCTCGACACCTACGGCGCGATTCTCCGGTGGGAGTTCCTCATGGAGGACCCCAACGGGACACCCCAGGAACTGATGGACCAGCGATTCATCGAGGCGGGCATCCCGGTGGAACTGCGGGAAGAGCTGGTCGGAGCCGGTCCCACCGCTGATGAACTGGTGCGGGGCCTTGACGCACCGGAGCTGGGCCTGTCCTACAGGATTCCGCTGGGCTGGGGGATTGTTGACGTGGCTGATGGGTACAACCTTGTCGACACCACGGGGAACGTTGTTTCCACGCTTATGCGGTCACGGGAGTCGGGAATTGGCGGGGCATGCTCGGAGCCCCCGGTGCCGTGGCGGGAAGTGCGGTCGGTTCCGGTCTCCATCGATACGCCCGCCGGCCCGGTCGACGCCAGGTTTGTGCTCCGGGTATTCACCGGCGATCGACTCGTCGGCACCACGGCGCTGGTGTTGTCCACCGACCCCACCTCGGGTGAGGCCTGCATGCTCTATAACGTCATCTCGAATGCCGAGGTCGGCTTGCTGTCCCTGACAAACAACTTCCAGCTCTCACCGTACGAGGTGGGTCGGGAGTTCGCATCCCTGGCGGAAGCTGAAGAGTATGCCGGGTCGGCGGAGTTCGACGCCCTGGCGGCTATCGCCGATTCGATAATCATCACCGACTAGCCACCCCTTAGGCCGGGGAGTTCGGTCTGACGACTCAGGTCCGCCCTGAGTCGCCAGACCTCACGGTTCGGTGGCGGTTGAGACGGCTACACTTGGGCCTCATGAGCCCCCGCCCCGTCGTCTTGTGCTTCCTGTTCCGTGACACGGAATCGGGAAGCGAAGTACTGCTCGGGCTCAAGAAGACGGGGTTCGGCGCCGGGCGGATTGTTACCCTCGGCGGGGGAGTCGAACCCGGCGAAACCGCGCCCCAGGCAGCGGTGCGGGAAGTCGCGGAGGAATCCGGCGTCGTCGTCGGCGTGGCCCAACTGACCCAGCTGGGGCGGATCCGTTGGCGGTTCCCAGCCCAGCCCGCCGCCGACATGGACGCAGCGATCTTCACCGCCGTCGAGTGGACCGGAACTCCGCAGCCCACCGCCGAGGTGGACCCCGCCTGGTATCCCGTCGATGACCTGCCGTGGGATGGCATGTGGGACGACGCACGGCACTGGCTGGGGTCGGTGATCGCCGGCGAACAACTGGACGTGCTCGTTACCCTTAATCCGGACAACAAGACGGTCCTCAGCGCAATCTTCGCCTAGACAGTACGGATCGAGTCAATCCAGAATTGGGCGTTGATTGGCATACCCGGTGGCTTGTTCAAAACCATGGGCAACCTGCAACAGGTCAACGTCCATTCCGTGAGCCATCGACAGTTGCAGACCGACCGGCAGCCCCCCGGAACTGAATCCCGCTGGCACCGACACCGCCGGAATTCCCGTCGCCGAGATGAGGCAGGCTGAGCGCATCCAGTCGAGGTAGGTCTCGAACTCCACCCCCTCCACCGACGTCGGGTAGCGCAGCGACGCGTCAAAGGGCAACACCTGGGCTGTTGGGCTGGCAAAGACGTCGTACCTCTTGAAGAAGTCGGATACCCTATTCGCCAGACGGGTCCTCGCGAGCGCAGCGTCCACCAGATTGCGGCCGGTCAGCGCCATGCCCTGTTCGACGTTCCACTGCACCTCGGGCTTGATCACATCGCCGTGCTTTTCCAGCAGGGCTCCGTAGGCGAGCAGGAAATCAAAAGCACGGGTCGTGCCGAAGACCTGGTCGGCGTCCCGTAGGTCCGGCGCTGCCTCGTCGACCGTGGCGCCCAGGTCCGTGAAGACCTGGAGCTGGGATTCGAGAACGCGGAGCACTTCCTTCTCCACGGGTACACCCAACCCGAAATCGGGTGACCACGCGATTCTCAGTCCGGTGAGATCGCGCTGCATCGGATCGCTGAACCGTTTGGAGCCCAGGGGGTAGGGGTAGGGCACCGCCGGGTCTGGCCCAGTTACCGCGCTCATTCCCAACGCAACGTCGCCGACGCTGCGCGCCATCAGTCCTGTCCGCCCCAGCCAGGCCCAGCCGTTGCGGGTCGGCGCCATGGGGAGCACCCCGAGCGAGGGTCTGAAGCCGACGATGTTGCAGAAGGACGCCGGGATACGCAGTGACCCGCCCATGTCGCTGCCGTCGCTGAGGGGCTGGATGCGGGAGGCGATCGCCGCCGCGGCGCCCCCACTGCTCCCGCCGGCGCTCAGCGCCGTGTCGTATGGGTTGGTCGTGGTGCCGAAAAGCTCGTTGAAGGTGTGGGATCCGGCAGCGAACTCGGGCACATTGGTCTTACCGGTCGTCACCACTCCGGCGGCCTTGAGCCGGCCGATCACCAGGTCATCGAAGGCTGGCACATGATCATTGAAGATGACCGATCCCTGGGTGGTCCTCATTCCCTTGGTGTTATTCGTGTCCTTATGCGTCATCGGCAGACCATGGAGCGGCGGAAGGTCAACGCCGGACGCCGCGAGCGTGTCGGCGTCGGCCGCCAACTGCTGCGCGCCGTCCCGGTCCTGGGTCACTACGGCATTGATACTGCCATTCACCGCGTCGATCCGGGCAAAGTGCGCGTCGAGCGCCTCACGGGCTGACACCTCACGACGGCGAATTGCAGCCGTGAGAGCAGTCGCCGTTAGATCCATGGGGTTGCCGGTCATCGCGCCACCTTCGACAGGATTGAGGTCATGGCCGCGCGGACGCCTGTGGAGAGGGTTGGTTCGATGTCTGGGGCGAAGAACGGCGAGTGGTTCCCGGCAAGGGGCTCGTCGGCGTCGAGCCGTTCCTGGCTGTACGCCCCGAACATCCAGTACACGGATGGGACCCCGATTGCCGTCGCGAACAGGCCGAAGTCCTCGCTGCCCATCACTGGCGGCACCTCATTGACTGAGCCCCTCCCGAGGGTGGAGTGGAATTCTTTGATCAGCGCGTCAGTGCTGTCCGGGTCGTTGTAGCACTGCGGGAAGCTTGAGATTTCCTCGATGGACGGTGCGGGCGCGCCGGATGCGTCAGCCTCGGCCGTGATGATGCGGCGGAGCGAATCGAGCACCCGTTCGCGCACCTCGGGGTCGAACGTGCGTACGTTGACGGAGAACTCGGCGGTATCGGGGATGATGTTCTCCTTCAGACCGGCGTGGAAGGTGCCGATGGTGACTACTGCGGATTTCATCGGGTGCACTTCGCGGGCCACGATGGTCTGGATGCGAACCACCATGTGGGCGCCGAGCACTATCGGGTCGATCGACTGCTCTGGCTGGGAGCCGTGCGCCTGGCGTCCCTGCACTGTGATCTTCCAGGAATCAGCCATCGCCATGGCGGTTCCACGACTGATGTTCACTGTGCCCGCAAGACCCGGCCACACATGCTGGCCAAAGATCACCTCGGGCTTGGGTGCCTTATCCCAGATACCGTCCTCGACCATGGCTTTGGCTCCCGCCGCCGTCTCCTCACCGGGCTGGAAGATGAACACCACGGTGCCGGCCCAGCTTTCGGTGCCCTCGCTGAGGAGCCGCGCTACGGTCAGGGCTGCGGTGATGTGGGTGTCGTGTCCGCAGCCGTGCATCACCGGGACATCGGTGCCGTCAGCGAGTGTGCCTCTCGCCCGGCTGGCATAGTCAAGGCCCGTGTCCTCCTGCATGGGCAGGCCGTCGGTGTCCGCACGGAATCCGACCACGGGGCCCTCCCCGTTGCGGAGAACACCTACGACGCCGGTCCCGCCGCAGAGGTACGCTTCGATTCCCAAATCGGTGAGGGCCTTCAGAATGAAATCAGCGGTCTGGGTTTCCTGCATGGACAGTTCGGGGTGGGCGTGCAGGTGTCGGTAGAGCTCGTGCATGGCTGTGCGGTGCTCAGCGGACAGTTCAAGCGATGTGGTTTGGGTAGTCATGGGATTCCTATCGTGTGAGAGATGAAAGATGAGGGTGACGTGGGTCAGACTTCTGGATGATCCTGGGCAACTGGAGCATTGGCGGTTTTGGACCTGAGGAACCAGGCGAGCACGGCGGTCACCAGAACCACAATGCCGGTGGCCGGCTTCGCGAGGGCCGGAACGGCTGGCACCAGGACAAACAGGACGACGGCGGCGACTACCACCGCGATCACTGTCACGCGGGGCTGCTTCATGGTGACGATGAGCTGAACGAGGACGGCGCCGATGATGCTGGGGAAGATGTAGAACCTTGCGACGTCGACAATATCGGTGGGGATGATGCTCACCAGCCAGGTGCCAAGAACGCCGACGAACAGGAGCATGGAGAACACATGAACCATTGCTGCTCCACAGATGGCCATCAGTGCCGAGAATTCGCCGCGCTTGGTTCCCGCCTTCGCGCCGACGGTGGCCTGCGCGACGAGGGCCGAGGGGAGCAGCTTGTTGGCGATGTTGCCGATCATGAAGGCCTGGTACATGGCTGCCGGACCGAGCACCGGGTAGTAGGTGATGGGTTCAACGAACCAGAGGACAAAGAAGGCTGCAGCGACGGCGAGGAAGGCCGTCCAGATCATGCCGGAGGTGATACCGAGGTCGGTGAAGAGGACCAGGTAGATGGGTGCCGAGAGGGAGAACACCAACGCGATAATCATGGTGATGCGTCCCCAGCGGGAGGTGGTGCGGTCAAACTGGTCGACGGCCGCGGTCTGTTCAGCAGTGGCTGTAAATGTCATGGGCTTAATCCTTTTGTTGGGGAGTTGCTCAGGTCGCTGCGGGGGCGAGGCCGGCGGTGTGGGCGAAGTAGGCGACGGCGAGTCCCACCAGGATGGCGATACCGAGGCCCCACTCTCGAAGCCAGGCGGCGGAGAGTGTCTTGGCGAGGAAGAGGCAGATGCCCATCACTAGGGCCGAGACGATTACGGTGATGATGTGAACAGGGGTTTTCCCGAGTTCGGCGATGCCCAGACTGGCGAAAGCACCAATTAGTGCGGCAGCCGGAACGATAGCCATCAACGCAGGGTTAACGTGGCGCAGTTTGGAGTCGCCGCGCTTGAGGATCGGGGTAAGGGCGAGCGTGGCGATCATCCACATGGCACCTGACATGCTCATCGCCATGAAAGCGACGACAAATACTGCCTGGGTGTAGTCGGGCCCACCGAGGGTCGCGTCCATCGTGGCTGCGGCAAGGGATGCTGAGGCCGATTCGGTTGCCGCTGATCCGACCAGGCCGATCCGCACCAACACGGCGGGCGTTCCGAAGAGTGTCAGCAGGGCAACACTGACGAGGACCACGGCCAGAGATGGTCCAACGGCTGCTACGGCGCCAGCGCGGAAGGACGTCTTCAGCTCTGCCTGCGAAATGCCTGCCGACGGGCCGGCCTTTTGCGCGGCCCGCATATAGATGATTGATTGAAGAATGATCGCACCGAAGACTCCGATGGCAAGGATCCACAGGATGGGAATGTTGGCTATGGCGAGGATATCGGTGGATCCTCCGGGCATGACTGCGGTTTTCATGGCTGCTCCAGGGTGGATGAGTGACTGGTTATTAAGGGTGTGGTTTAGGCATGGCGGGAAAGGTCTGCCTGGTCGAGCGCAATGAGGGTTTGGGCTAGCGCGGTGACCCCGGTGGCGACGTCGGTGAAGTCTGTCCATTCCTCGGGACAGTGGCTTTTCCCGGCTTTGGAAGGGATGAAGATCATTCCCATAGGCGCGAGAGTTGCCATGTGGACGGCGTCGTGGGTCGCCCCGCTGGGTACAGGCATCCAGGGGATACCGAGGGTGTCGGCAACCTGTGCTGCGGTGTCGTGGACACCGGAGTGGGTCCGGACTACCTCGTTGTCAGTGGACCAGGTGAAGTCCACTTCGACGCCGTGTTGGTGCGCCTGACCCAGGATCTCCTTTGCCAGGCGCCCTTTCACACCGGAAAGCCACTCGGCGTCAACGCTGCGGACCTCACTGGTCATCCTGACCAGGGATGGCACCACGTTGGGCGAGCGGGATTCGGATTCAACCCGGGTGGTGGTGGCAACCCCGTGGTTGGGCGCGCCGCACCCTTCCCTGCGGACTGCCAGGACGGCCTCAGCGGCGGCGACCATTGCATCAGCTCGGTCGGTCATGGGCCTGGTGCCGGCGTGGTCGGGTGAGCCAGTGAACACTGCCAGGAGTCGTTGGATGCCTGCGATTCCGGTAACGATGCCAAGGGGCAGCCCCCGCTGTTCGAGGGTGGGTCCCTGTTCGATGTGGAGTTCGAGAAAGGCATGGAGCGGCGTTCTTCGTGCCCACTGCGAGCTGAGCGTGGCGGCAGGGTCAAGGTTGAAGTCTGAGTAACTCTGCCCCAGAGTCATCCCGCGGTAATCGGTACGATCCAGGTCCGCGGCGGTGAGCTCGCCAGCCGNGCCGCGGCGCGGCTGCCGAGACAGCTGAGGCCATAGGGGTTGGATTCTTCCCCGAAAAAGTCGACGACCAACAGGTCCCGGGTGAGTACGGTGTCGCTCTGGCGCAGCTGCCGCACAGCGTCGATGGCACCCAAGACACCGACAATTCCATCGAAGCGACCACCGCCGTCGACAGTGTCCGTGTGCGAGCCGGTTACGAGTGCCGGTGCGCCGGGGTTCGTCCCGGGGAGCCGGCCAACAATGTTGCCAGCGCCGTCGGTGTGCACCTCCAACCCAGCGTCGTTCATCCGCTGGACAGTCCACTGCCGGGATTCGCGGTAGGCCTCGCTGAACACGTCACGTGTCCACCCGGGGCGGGAGGTTTCCCGGTAGCCGGAGATCTCTGTGATGCCGGCGGCCAGCCGGTCTGCTGCTTCAGTGGTCTGGTTGGACGTGCGCAAGGGGGGCCCTTCCATGGGGGACATTTGAGGATTCACGCAAACGTTTGCGTTTTGTCCCAAAGCGATGTGCTTGGTTGAATATGGTGTACATCACACTACTGATAAGGCATTTCGTCAAGGTTTCGGGCTAAATAACATCTGACGCAGAAAGGATCGCGCAAACTATCGCGCAAACCATTGCGTTCGATTTGAGGCGGGGGCTATAGACTGCCCTCAAGGATTGAAGGGAGCAGCGCTATCGCTGATTACGCGGGATGGGAACGCCAGAAGCCGGTCACACTGGCGACCGTAGCCCGACACGCCCAGGTCCACGTATCAACCGTTTCGCGCGCCCTCAGCGAAGACCCCACAGGGGTAGGAACCGACACAGTTCGCCGGGTTCGGGAGCTCGCCTCGATGCTCGGTTACCACAGGGATGTCGGGGCGGCTGCGCTCCGCACCGGAAGTTCACGGCTCATAGGGGTCCTGGTGCCGCGCCTGACTGACCTGGTGTTGGCCACGATTTACGAAAGCATCGATGCGGCGGCTGGCGCCGCCGGGTACACCACAGTCGTCTCCAACACCCTCGATGACCCGGCACGGCGCCGCGACCGTCTTGACGCCCTGCTCTCCCGACGCCTCGACGGGGTGATCATTGGCGATTCCCATCTTGGCGACACCGCTGCGTTTGAACTCCAGCAGCGGGGCGTTCCCTATGTCCTGGTGATGCGCAAGCTCGACGGACACCTGTCAGTCACAACCGATGACCAGCTGGGTGGACGGCTCGCAGCCGAGCACCTGCTCTCCCTCGGGCACCAGCGCGTGGGCGTAATTGCGGGAGATCTGTTGGCGAGCACCGGGCTGCAACGAAGTCAGGGGTTCCGGACCGCCTTCGAGGCAGCTGGGTATCCGGTGGAGGATTATTACGTGGTGAATTCCGGCTTCGGCGCGCGGGCAGGGCGCATGGCTGGGGAGCAGCTCATGAGACTCCCTCACCCGCCGTCAGCCATCTTCGCCGTCGACGACCTGACCGCCGTCGGTGCCATGGGCGCCATTCGCTCCGTCGGCAAGCGGCTCCGCGAAGATGTTGCGCTGGTCGGCTACAACGACGTCGACCTGGCCGCCAATCTGCCGGTTCCGCTGACTTCCGTCCGCTCGGCGCTCACGGAGATGGGGCAGCTCAGCTTTGACGCGCTACAGAAAAGAATCAACGGTGGGGAGGCGGAATCAGTCCTCCTCAAACCGGTCCTCATCCCACGCGCAACGACAGTGGAACGCTGGGAGTAGAAGGGTTCCAACAACAGCCGGCAGCGAGCCTAAACCTGGCGCGTTGTGCCCCTGCTGCCAGGGCGACCTCGACGGACCACAATTTGGGGTGACGGGGATATCACCGCCGGGACCCCCGCAGCTATCCGATCATTTGGCTGCCGGGTTCGTCGCGGGCGAGGCCTCTGTGTTCATTCTTCTCGGCGCTCTCCTGGTTGAGCCATTGCACGAGTTGTTTTGCAGGTTCAAAAGACTGTGGATTTACACGACCCCGGGCGGGACACCCCTCGGCCTGATCATTGCCAGCGGAACCCTTGGTGCTGTCCTGGCAGAATGCCGCGATGGCGGATTGCATTGTTCATCGAGATCGTCACGCCGGCCAGACGGCCCTCCCCAAGACCAACATCGTCGTCAGGTAGCCCACGATGGCGATGTCGTTCACTGGCGCGTCAGCTAGTACGTCGAAGGGCCATCCGCCATCCCTGCCGACCCTGAACGACAGGCCCCGCCAAAGGGTCGAGTTAACAGAAATGACGGGTTCTCCAAGGAAAACCCGTCATTTCTGTTGACTCGATCCAATACAAGGGAGGGAGGCTAGGGGACCTGACGCTGCTCCGGACCGTTATAGGCGCTGAGCGGGCGGATCAGGGAGTTGGTGGCGGTCTGCTCCATGATGTGGGCGGTCCAACCGGTGATCCGGGCGGCGATGAACAGGGGCGTGAACATCTCGGTGTCGAAGCCCATCAGGTGGTATGTGGGGCCGGCCGGATAGTCGAGGTTGGGCTTGATGCTCTTCGCCTCCTCCATCGCGGATTCCAGCCCGCTGTACAGGCCGAGCAGCTCCGGCCGGCCGAAGTGCTCGATCATCCGATCCAGGGCACCCTTCATGGTGGGCACCCGTGAGTCGCCGTTCTTGTAGACCCGGTGGCCGAAGCCCATCACCTTCTTCTTCTGGGCGAGAGCATCCTCCATCCAGGCCTTGGCGCGGGCGGCTGCCTCTTCCCGGGACTCGTCGGTGCGGATGCCGATCTCCTCGAACGTGTGCATCACTGCCTCGTTCGCTCCACCGTGCAGGGGGCCCTTCAGTGCACCGATGGCCCCGGTCACCGCTGAATGAAGGTCAGCCAGGGTGGAAGTGATGACCCGGGCGGTGAAGGTTGAGGCGTTGAAGGAGTGCTCGGCGTATAGCACCATCGACACGTTGAACGCCTCGACGACCTCGGGGGCAGCTTCCTCACCGAAGGTCATCCAGAGGAAGTTCGCCGAATAGTCAAGATCGTCCCGCGGGGCGACGATCTCCTGACCACGACGACGGCGCTGGTCGTAGGCGACGACGGCGGGGAACGCTGCGAAGAGTTCCATCGCCTTCTCGAGGTTGGCCTCGGGGGAGGAATCCGATGCCTTGGGGTGGTTGGCGCCGAGCACCGACACGGCGGTGCGGGCGACGTCCATCGGGTGGCACGAGGTGGACAGCAGATCAATCGCTGCCTTCACATTGTCGGCCAGCGCACGGTGGCTACGCTCGAACGCAGTGAATTCGGCCAGCTGGTCCTTCGACGGAAGCTCGCCATGCCACATCAGGTAGGCAACCTCCTCGAAGCTGCACCTTGCGGCCAGCTCCTGCACCGGGTACCCGCGGTAGAGCAACGAGTTGGTGTCGGAATTGACCATCGAGATGGCCGTGGTGTCGACGGTGACTCCGGCCAGGCCTTTGTAGATCTGCGTTTCTGTCGTTTCTGTCATGGGGACTCCTGTTCAACGGCGGAAGGGGCCTGCTGCGTCGTGTGCTCCGGTGAACCGGGCACCTGAAAATTGAAAACCGAGGTGTCAAAACGGTTGTACGCCTCGTAGTCCACGAGCTCGTACAGACGCGCCCTGGTCTGCATGGCTCCGACGGCCCCCTGCTGGGTGCCGTCGGCCTTGATGATTTCCAGCGTACGCTCCGCGGCGCCCATTGCACTACGCAGCAGGGTGACGGGATGGATCACCATGTTGACTCCCGCCGAGGCGAGCTGGTCCAGTGTGAACAACTCGCTCTTTCCGAACTCGGTCATATTGGCGAGGATGGGGACGTCGACGGCGTCGCGGATGGCCTGGAATTCGGTCAGGTCCCGCATCGCCTCGGGGAAGATCGCGTCGGCACCGGCGTCCACCAGCGCTTTGGCACGGTCCTTGGCCGCCTGAAGGCTATCGGTGCCGCGGATGTCGGTCCGCGCCATGATCAGGAAGTTCGGGTCACGGCGGGCGTCGGCGGCCGCCCGGATGCGCTTGGTGGCCGTGTCCAGATCCACCACGTTCTTGCCATCCAGATGCCCACACCGTTTGGGGTTGAACTGGTCCTCAATGTGGCAACCGGCCAGGCCAGCGTTTTCCAGTTCCTGGATGCTCCGCGCCACGTTCATTGGCTCACCGAAGCCGGTGTCGGCGTCGACAATTGATGGCAGGTCGGTCATCCGGGCGATCTGCCCGGCACGGGTGGCGACCTCGGTGAGCGTCGTCAGGCCAATATCCGGTAGGCCGAGATCGTTGGCGAGGACCGCGCCGGAGATATAGACGCCGTCGAACCCCTTGTCCTCAATCAGCCGTGCCGACAGGGGATTGAATGCACCGGGGAACTGCTGGATCCGGCCCGAGGCGAGACCCTCCCGGAACGCGATGCGCTTCTGCTCGGGGGTGATGGCTGAGTACAACATTTAGAACAGTCCCTTCGGGGCGGTGGCGGGGTCAATGACGCCGGCAGCGGCGACGAGGTTGAGCTGGTCCAGTTCGCCTGCCGCAAGCTCCGGCAACCGCTCGACGACGGCGAGGAACCGGTCGATCTCTGCCTCGTCGACAATCCGGTGGCCGTCCTGGCCCGCGGCCAGGGTGCGTAGCTTGTTGATGTACTGCTCCCGGGCGAATGGCCGGGCGCCGAGGGGGTGCGCGTCGGCGACGGCCAGCTCGTCGGTGAGGACCGTGCCGTCGGTCAGGGTGATCTCCACCCGGCCGCCGAAGGCCTTCTCGCTGATGTTCAGCGAATGGTAACGCCGGGTCCACTCCGGGTCCTCCAGCGTAGTGACCTTCTGCCAAAGTGCCACGGTGTCGGCCCGGCCAGCCCGCTCCGGGGTGTAGGAATCGACGTGGTGCCAGGAGCCGTCCTGCAATGCGACCGTGAAGATGTAGGGGATCGAATGGTCGAGGGTCTCGCGTGACGCGGTGGGATCGTACTTCTGCGGGTCGTTCGCACCGGACCCGATCACGTTGTGGGTGTGGTGCGAGGTGTGGATGACGATCGACTGCACCTGCTCGGGATCGGCGGCCTCCGGGTGGGCCGCATGGAGCTTGCGGGCGAGGTCGATCAGGGCCTGCGCCTGGTACTCGGCCGAGTGCTCCTTGGTGTAGGTGTCAAGAATGGCCCGCTTGGCTTCGCCGGCCGCCGGTAGCGGAACCTCGTACCTGCCGTCCGGGCCGTCCAGCAGCCACGCAATGAACCCGTCTTCGCCCTCGTAGATCGGGGTGGGGGAGGTCTGGCCGCGCATCGCCCGGTCCGCTGACTCCACCGCCATCTTCCCGGCGAAGGCCGGAGCATGAGCCTTCCAGGTGGAAATCTCGCCCTTCCGGGACTGACGGGTGGCAGTGGTGGTGTGCAGGGCCTGGCCGATGGACTGGAAGATGGTTTCGACGTCGAGCTCCAACAACGTGCCGATCCCAGCAACCGCCGACGGGCCGAGGTGCGCCACGTGGTCAATCTTGTGCTTGTGGAGGCAGATGGCCTTCACCAGGTCCACCTGAATCTCGTAGCCGGTGGTGATCGCGCGCAGCAGGTCCCGCCCTGATCGCCCGGTGTGCTGGGCAACGGCGAGGATTGGCGGAATGTTGTCGCCAGGGTGGGAGTAGTCGGCGGCCAGGAACGTGTCGTGGTAATCCAGTTCCCGAACGGCGACGCCGTTGGCCCAGGCAGCCCACTCGGGGGACGTCTTCTCCTGGATGCCGAAGATGGTGGCGCCGGCACCGTTGGACGACGCCGGGTGGCTGGTGGCCTGGGCGCGGGCGGCGACCACTGGGGCGCGCGTGAACGAGGCGACGGCCACCGAGGCGTTATCGATGATGCGGTTGATCACCATGTCGGCGACGTCGGTGTCGACCTCCACCGGATCGGCAGCGNNCGCCAGCCGGTAGGCGAGCTGCTCCTCGCGGGGAAGGTTTTCGTCGCTGCGGTGGGTGCGGACCAGATGATGTTCAACCATTGAGGTGAGCCTTTCGGGATGGGGCGAATCCGGCGTCGAAGCTAAGTTTCGACGCCAGCAGGTGGGCAAGACTGTTGTGCAGGTGGATCTTGGTGGCGGCTATCGCCAGATCGGTGTTGCCACCGGCGATTGACCGGGCGATCTGCGCATGCTCGGCAGCTGAGGCGAGCAGCCGTTCGCTGTTGTCTTTGGCGAGGCGCCTGATACGCACGAGTTGCGCGCGTAGTTGGCCCTGCGCCTGGCGGAGGAATTGGTTGTCCGCGGCGTCGTCGACGGCGACGTCCAGTTCCGAGACCAGGGCATAGTAATCGCGCCGGTCGGGGTCGGTACCGGCGATGAGGCTGGACGCGGCCTCGAAGCGCTGCGCCAGAGCGGTGAAGACGTGGGGGTCCCGGTGCACCGCGGCCAGCTCTGCGGCCTTGCAATCCAGAGCCAGGCGCACGTCGAACAGCTGGGTCATTTTGGCCAGGGAAATATCGGTGACGACGACGCCGCGTCCGGCCTGCGCGGCGGTCAAGCCTTCCGCGCCGAGCCGGGCGAGTGCTTCCCGCAGGGGGGTTCGTGAGACTCCGAGCCGGGCCGACTGCTCAACTTCGGCGAGTACTGTCCCGGGGATCAGACGCCATTCGACAATGTCGGACTTTAGTGCGGCGTAGGCCCTGTCGCTGGCTCGCATTGATCCTCCTGCCGACGCTGGCCTGTACCGGTGACGGTGTTCACTAGTACTGCAAATGTATACAAGGAGGACCAGTACCGCAAGATATCAGCCGAAAAGATGGACAATTCCGCATTCTCTGTATACACGGCGCGGGCTTGCTCAGTAGGATGACACCACAACACACTGACGTGGAGGAGAGCTCAATGAGCCAGGACTATCGCACGCTGTATCGCCAAAGCCTTGAGGCACCCGACGAGTTCTGGCTGGAAGCGGCTCAGGCGGTGACCTGGACGCGGCCACCGACCACCGCAGTAGACAGCACACACGCGCCACTTCACCGGTGGTTTCCCGACGGAGAGCTGAACACCTCCTACAACGCCCTGGACCGGCACATCGAGGCCGGGCGGGGCGACGCCACGGCCCTGATCTACGATTCGGCGATGCTTGGCCTGGCGCGGGAATACACCTACACCGAATTGCGCGATGAGGTGGCACGCTTTGCCGGGGTGCTGCGCTCGCAGGGAGTGGCCAAGGGGGACCGGGTGGTTATCTACCTGCCCATGGTGCCGGAAGCGGTGATCGCGATGCTTGCCACCGCACGCCTCGGGGCGGTCCACTCGGTGGTCTTCGGTGGTTTTGCCGCGAAGGAACTCGCCTCACGGATCCAGGATGCCCGGCCCACCGTCGTCGTGACGGCGTCTGGTGGTCTGGAGCCCCGCGGGCCCATCGAGTACCTCCCGTCAGTGCACCAGGCTCTCGACCTCAGCGACCACCGGGTGGCCACGGTGATCGTGAAATCCCGTGATGGGTTCCTCCACCAAGCGTCCGAGTACGGTTCGACGTCGGAGCCTCCGACGTCGGGCACCCGGGGATCGGAGACCGTCTGGCTGGACTGGGACACCGCGCTTGCCACCGCCGACCCAGCCGACCCGGTCCCCGTCCTCGCGACTGACCCGCTCTACATCCTGTACACGTCGGGAACCACCGGGTCCCCCAAGGGTGTGGTGAGGGACAACGGCGGCCACGCCGTTGCCCTGGCCTGGTCGATCACGAACATATTCGGTGTCGGCCCGGGTGATGTGATGTTGACGGCATCGGATGTGGGCTGGGTGGTGGGTCATTCGTTCATCGTCTACGGGCCGCTGCTCGTGGGGGCGACCACGGTCCTGTACGAGGGGAAACCGGTCGGCACGCCCGATGCCGGCGCGTTTTGGCGGCTGATCGACGAGCACCGGATCAACGTTATGTTCACCGCGCCGACGGCGTTGCGTGCGGTGCGGAAGGTTGATCCGGAGGCGGCGCTGCTGCAGCACTACGACACCTCGAGCCTGCGGTTGCTGTTCTGCGCCGGCGAGCGGCTCGACATCGACACGTACCACTGGGCCGGAACGGCACTCGGTGTGCCAGTGATCGACAACTGGTGGCAAACCGAGACGGGCTGGCCCATCTGCGCGAACCCGCGGGGAATCGAGGAACTTCCCATCAAGCCTGGCTCGCCGACCTTGCCGCAGCCCGGGTATGACCTGAGGATTCTCGACGGCGACGGCCAAGAGGTGCCCGCCGGGACCGAGGGCAACATCGCGTTGAAACTGCCGCTGCCTCCCGGGACGCTGCCCACCCTGTGGGGGAGCGACGAACGGTTCATCAGCTCATATCTCAGCGCTTTCGACGGCTACTACGTTACGGGCGACTCCGGTTACCTCGACGACGACGGCTATGTCTTCGTCATGGGCCGCACCGACGACATCATCAACGTGGCGGGGCACCGGCTTTCCACCGGGGCTATCGAGCAGGTGCTGGCTCAGCATCCAGCTGTTGCTGAATGCGCCGTCATCGGGTTGGCCGACGCACTGAAAGGGCAGCGCGCCAGCGGCTATGTGGTGCTCAAAGCCGGGGCCAGCATCAGCGCGGAGACGCTTCAACAGGAACTGGTGGACCTGGTCAGGAACCAGATCGGCCCAGTAGCCGACTTCAAGCAGGCTGTGGTGGTGGATGGCCTGCCGAAGACGAGGTCCGGGAAAATCCTCCGCAAGACCATGCGTCAGATCGCTGCCGGCGAGGATTACGTAGTGCCCTCCACCATCGAGGATCAAAGTGTGCTGGATGCCATGAAGCCGGTGCTGCAACCCAGGGGTGTGGGATCTAGCTGATCCAGGAGTATTCGAACTCGGGCCGCCCTCGGGTGCCGTACCGCGGGACGCGGCGGG
>NZ_ALPM01000081.1:0-6954 GCF_000294595.1 Arthrobacter sp. TB 23
CCCGGGACAGCGCCAGATCCGCCGCGACCTCCACCGCCGAGACAGCGGTCCCACCCCGCTTGAGCATCAGGATCACACCCTTGAGCGTCTCGTGGGACAGACCCTTCGGCAGGCTCCCCTGTGCGGGCGGGCGGAGCGCGGCCAGCGCGTTGTCCACCTCTGACTGGGTGGTGGAGGACGCCTGCGCTACTAGCTTGTCACGGAATGAACGGTAGTTGGTCAGCTTGTCGCTGAACGCTGAATAGGTGAACGGTTTGATGAGGTACTGGACGATCCCGGAGGAGATGGCCGACCTGACAATGTGCAGTTCACGGACGGCGGTGATGGCAACGACGTCAGTGGGCAGGCCAGCTCCGCGGATCCTTCGAATAATGTCCAGGCCGTGAGTGTCGGGCAGGTTCATGTCCAGCAGCACCAGGTCCACCCGCTCGGCACCGGGGCCCAGGAATCCCATCGCCTCTGACCCGTTGTGGGCCACCCCCACCAGGCTGAATCCCTCCAGCCGCCTGACGTATTCGGCGTGGGCTTCGGCGGTGATGGTGTCGTCTTCAATCACCAGGACCCTGATGTCCTCAGACATGGGTACCTCCAGGAAGTGGAGTCGGGGAGGTAGTGGTCGGGTCGAGGGGCAGCAGGACTGTGAAACGGGCGCCATCGTCGTTCGCCACCGAAATGGCCCCGCCGAGCCGCTGCACCGCCTGCCGCACCAGTGCCAGCCCCAGTCCGCGCCCCGGGCCGCCTGCCACCTCGGTTTCTTTGGTGCTGAACCCCAGGGTGAAGGCGTCAGTGCCAGCGGCCGTCAGTCCGCTCCCACTATCGCGCACCGCGAGCTCCAGGTTGTCGCCCCGGCGTTCGAGGGTGAGACTCACCTTGCGTCCGAGGGAGTCGGCAGCGGCGTCGAATGCGTTGTCCAGCAGGTTCCCAATGATGGTCACCAGTGCGCTCGGATCCAGGTGCGAGGTTTCGATGGAGCCGTCGACGGCGATCGCCAGCTCGATCCCTCGCTCGTTGGCCTGGGCCGCCTTGCCCACCAGGAGCGCAGTGATGAACGGCTCGTCAAGGGCGCCGAGGACGTCGTCGGTGAGCTGCTGCGAGCGGGTCAGGTCCCGGGTGGCAAAGTCCAGGGCCTCTGCACGGCGGTCCAGTTCGATCAGCGACACGATGGTATGCAAACGGTTGGCGTGTTCGTGGGTTTGGGCACGAAGGGCGTCGGTGAGGGTACGCATGGTCTGCAGCTCACCGGTCAGCGATTCGATCTCCGTGTGGTCCCGCAGCGTGGTGACGGTGCCCAGGGGTTTGGCCCCGGAGGCCCGCGTGCCCCCGCCGGGTACCGCCGCTTCCTGGTTGACGACGAGGATCCGGTCGGTGGTGACGTGAAATTCATCGATCGCCTGCCGCCCGGTGGTCAGCAGTTCGACGAGCGACGGCGGGAGGTCCAGCCCGGCGGCAGCCGTCGGTTGCCCGGCCCTGGCGGGCGGCAGCCCGAGGAGGTGGGCCGCCTGGTCGTTGTAGAGCACCAGTTCACCGCGGGGGTTGGTGAGGACCAGACCCTCGCGGACGGAGTGCAGCACCGAGTCGTAAAACACGAACATGTGGGAGAGCTGGTCCGTCCCCAGTCCCAGGGTCGCCCGACGTAGGTGGCGACTGAGCAGGAAGGACACTGCAGCGCCAGCCGTTACAGCGCCAGCGGCGATCAGAAAGAGGAGCGGCAGCTGAGCGTTCCGGGCAATCGTGACCGTGTTCACGGTGACACCGGCCGCCACCATGGCGACCACCTCGCCGTCGCCGTCGGTCACCGGCATAATGGCCCGCACCGAGGGACCCAGGGTGCCCGAGAACGTCTCGGTGTGCGAGCGGCCAGCGAGGGCCTGCTCCACAGAGCCGATGTAGCGGCTGCCGATCTCCTCGGGATTGCGGTGGGTGAACCGGGTGCGGTCGGGGGCCATGATGGTGATGAAATCGACGCCGAGATCGTCCATCACCTCGATCGCATACGGCTGAAGTGCCGCACTGGGGTCGGCCAGTTCGAGCGAGGTGCTGACAAAAGGGTCGTCGGCGAAAGTGGTGGCGATCGCCAACATGCGGTCAGCCGAGGTCTCGTAGGTGTTCTGCTCCGCATCCAGATACAGCACCCAGGAGATTGCAGCGGTCAGGGCCAACACAAACACCAGTTGTCCGGCGAAGAACTGCCGCGCCAGGCTCCATTTCCTCACCGTTTCAACGGCTCCCTTCAATTGATGCTGCGAACAGTATGAACGCAATGGTGATTCAGATCACTGTACGCCCGAGCATGGAACAGACAGCTTTGAATCATTCACCGAAGGAGTATGGCTATGGCGCCATCAAAATCCACCGCAGGCCAGCCACCCGTGCCGGCACAGGGGAAACCCAAGAAGCGGGTAGACAAGACCCATTTCCTCTACATTGCAGTGATTGCGGCGGTGATCCTCGGCGCCATTCTCGGCCTGATGGCTCCGGAATTCGCGAAAAGCCTCAAGCCCATCGGTGCTGGCTTTATCGGCCTGATCAAGATGATGATCGCTCCAATTATCTTCTGCACCATTGTGCTGGGTATCGGGTCCATCGCCAAAGCCGCGACGGTCGGCAAGGTCGGTGGCCTGGCTCTTGGCTACTTCATGCTGATGTCCACCTTCGCCTTGGCCATCGGCCTGGTTGTCGGCAACATCGTCCAGCCCGGTGAAGGCCTTGACCTTTCCGGCGCCACTTACGACGCCGGTGACCCCGCAGAGGCGACCGGCACCACCGACTTCCTGCTGGGCATCATCCCGGTCACGCTGCTCGCTTCCCTGACCGGAACCAGCATCCTACAGACCCTTTTCGTTGCGCTTTTGGTCGGTTTCGCCTTGCAGGGGATGGGGTCCGCTGGCAAGCCAATCCTCCGCGGTATCGGTCACATCCAGGCACTCGTCTTCCGCATCCTCATCATGGTGATGTGGCTGGCCCCGATCGGCGCGTTCGGCGCAATTGCCGCCGTCGTCGGTGAAACCGGCGTCCAGGCGATCGTCAGCATGTTCACACTGATGGCTGCGTTCTACGTGACCTGCATCCTCTTCATTGTGGTGATCCTGGGCGGCTTGCTGAAGCTCGTCACCGGCGTCAGTATCTTCAAGCTGATGAAGTACCTCGGCCGTGAATACCTGCTGATCTTCTCCACCTCGTCCTCCGAGGCAGCACTGCCACGCCTGATCGCCAAGATGGAACACCTGGGCGTCTCCAAGCCAGTTGTGGGCGTCACCGTTCCCACCGGCTACTCCTTCAACCTTGACGGCACAGCGATTTACCTGACTATGGCGTCATTGTTTGTTGCGTCCGCTCTCGGTACCCCGCTGGCTCTCGGCGAGCAGATCTCGCTGCTGATCTTCATGATCATCGCCTCCAAGGGTGCAGCGGGTGTGACGGGTGCAGGCTTGGCCACGCTCGCCGGTGGCCTGCAGTCGCACCGTCCGGACCTGGTGGACGGCGTTGGCCTGATCGTCGGCATCGACCGGTTCATGTCCGAGGCCCGCGCGCTGACCAACTTCACCGGAAACGCCGTCGCCACCGTGCTGATCGGTAAGTGGACCAATGAGATCGACCGGGTCCGTGTTGACGAGGTCCTGTCCGGTAGCCTGCCGTTCGACGAAGCGACGATGACGTCCAACCACCTGGGCGACGACGTCGAAGACGGCTCAGCTGTCACCACCGATAAGGCAGTCGACAACCTTCGTGATCGCGACGACGACCGTCGGGTTGTCGCTGCCCGTTAGGCTCACAGTCCCTGTAGAACCTGAATAGGCCTCTTCCCGATTGGGGAGGGGCCTATTCTGCTGTTTGTCGGACGCAGCGGGTGGTGCGCAGCGAACTGTCCCACTGACCGGCCCCGATGACTGGAATGGTGGATTCAAGTGGTCGACGTCGGCCGGTGGACTAGTGTAAAACCGGTTCCAGGACCAGGCCCGGGAAGCTTGAACCTCAAGTTGAAACTAAAGGCTCGCGGGCGGTGCCGACGGATTTACCGGTCGGAATGCAGCCCCGGTTGTAACGTTGTGGGCAGGTAAGCAAGCAATACTTTCAGCACACCGATTAACGGAAGCGTGGATACATACGTGAGTAGCGAACAGGGTTCCACAACTCTGAAGGACGCCGAGATTGGGCCCACAGGTCGCCCGGTTACGGTGTTCCCCGAACCACCGGTCCTGTCCTCCCACGGACCGGCCCGCGTGATAGCCATGGTGAACCAAAAGGGTGGCGTCGGCAAGACCACCTCCACCATCAACCTGGGTGCGGCGCTCGCCGAGGCAGGCCGTCGCGTGCTCCTGGTGGATTTCGATCCCCAGGGTGCGCTGTCCGCAGGCCTCGGCACCAACCCGCATGAACTGGACGTCACCGTCTACAACGTGCTGATGGACCGCAAAGTTAAGATCCAGGACGCCATCCAGACCACAGCGTTCGAGAATGTTGACCTGTTGCCCGCCAACATCGACCTGTCAGCGGCCGAAGTGCAGTTGGTGAACGAGGTGGCCCGCGAACAGGTACTGGACCGTGCCCTCCGTAAGGTCTCGGATGATTACGACGTCATCCTGATCGACTGCCAGCCATCGCTCGGCCTGTTGACGGTCAACGCGCTCACCGCAGCGCACGGCGTGATCATTCCACTGATCTGCGAGTTCTTCGCGCTGCGGGCTGTTGCGTTGCTGGTCGAAACGATCGAGAAGGTCCAGGACCGGTTGAACCCGCGACTACAGGTCGACGGCGTCCTGGCCACCATGTACGACGCCCGGACGCTGCACAGCCGCGAAGTTATTGCACGGCTGGTCGAGGCCTTCGGCGACAAGGTGTTCGAGACCGTCATCAAGCGCACCATCAAGTTCGCCGATGCGACGGTCGCCGCGGAACCGATCACTTCGTACGCGGCCAACCACTCGGGAGCAGATTCCTACCGCCGACTCGCCAAGGAACTGATCGCGCGCGGCGGCGCCCCCTAACCATGCAGCGCGCCGCGCCCTTCTCCATGCAGTGCGCCGACGCTCGTGCGTGACGCCGAGCCCGACGTCGTCGTTCCCGCCGTCGTTGTCCCTAACGGTGACGGCGGGGGCGCCTCGGAGGGGGGCCCGGCCGAGGGGGGCCAGATTGAGGGGGGCCCGGCCGGCGCGACTGCGCCGGAAACCGCCGGGTTCACCGTACGGCTCGAGAACTTCAGCGGACCGTTTGACCTGTTGTTGGGGCTTATCTCCAAACATGAGTTGGACATCACCGAAATAGCTCTCGCAACGGTCACCGATGAGTTCATCGGCTACATCAGGGCTTTCCAGGGCACCGACGCGGACTTCTCGCTCGACGAAGCCAGCGAGTTCCTCGTGATCGCCGCAACCCTGTTGGACCTCAAGGCTGCACGGCTGCTGCCCGCCGGTGAAGTCGAATACGACGAGGATGTGGCCCTGCTCGAAGCCCGGGATCTGCTGTTTGCCCGGCTCCTGCAGTACAAGGCCTTCAAGGAAATCGCCCGGCAACTGGGGGGGCGGCTGGCCGAAGAAGGCAAACGGTTGCCGCGGGAGGTCAGCCTGGAACCACAATTCGCTGCGATGATGCCCGAGCTCACCTGGCGGACCACCCCGGAGCAGTTCGCTGCGCTGGCAGCCAAGGCACTTGAACCTCGCGAAGCAGCACCCACAAGGGTGGGCGTTGAGCACCTCCACGGTTCAGCGGTAAGCGTTCGCGAACAGGCGGAGCTGCTGGGGGTTCGCCTCCGCGAAGGACACCCCCTATCGTTCAGGCAACTCACCCAGGATGCCGAGGACATGCTGACCGTCGTGGTCCGGTTCCTTGCCCTACTGGAAATGTTCCGTGACGCTGTGATTTCCTTTGACCAGGGAGCTCCGCTCGGAAACCTCACCGTTCGCTGGTCCGCAGGGGCGAAAGACTGGTCCCCGGCCTCAATCAGTGAGGAATACGACCATCCGGCACCGCCACCTCCAGCCCCGGCCCCGCCAGCCGCGGCACCGCTAACCGCTGAAGGATCACCGTGAAAGCCCAGGAACCTGACGCTGACGAAACCTTCTTTGACCCCTCGGGCGAACCGGGTGGGGTCAAAGCCGCACTGGAAGCAGTGCTCATGGTGGTCGACGAGCCCGTCACCGAAATGCAGCTGGCCACCGCGCTCATGGTTCCCGTCCTCGAAGTCAGAGAGTTGCTGGTGGAACTCCAGCAGGAGTATGACGGCTATACTGGTCAGGGCCCGGAAGGGCACACCACCGATCCGGCGGTTTCACAGCCGCGTGGCTTCGAGCTACGCAGCGTCGCCGGAGGATGGCGGATTTTCTCGCGCAGCACGTTTGCGCCGGTAGTGGCGAAGTTCGTGCTCGAAGGACAAAGCGCCCGCCTGTCACAGGCAGCTTTGGAAACCCTCGCCGTCATCGCCTACCGGCAACCGGTGTCTCGGGCAAGAGTTTCAGGAATCCGCGGAGTGAACGTGGATTCGGTGGTACGCACCCTGGCGCTACGCGGTCTCATCGCCGAAGCGGCAACCGATCCTGAGACAGGCGCCATCCTGTACGGAACAACTCCGTACTTTCTGGAAAGATTGGGTATTGGCAGCGTTGCTGACCTACCTCAGCTTTCACCACATCTACCCGGGTTGGAAAATCTCGGTGACTTTGATGACACCACGTACTAAATACGCTAGCTAAAAGGACATTCAATGACACAGGCGCCACGTTCCGGCTCCGGACGTAACAACCCCAAACGCGACGAGGATGGCCCCCGCGAGGGTGCACCCCGCGGCGGGTCAGCACGCGGCGGTGCACCCCGCACCGGATCGGGGTCAGCGCGTGGCCGGTCAGCACGCGACGCTTTCGGTCGCGGCTCGGCTGCAGGGGCAGGGCGCGACGGCGACGCCCGCCAGGGTTCCTCACGTGACGGTGCCAGCCGCGGTGCGGGTCCGGACCGTGCAGGCTC
>NZ_ALPM01000082.1:0-12730 GCF_000294595.1 Arthrobacter sp. TB 23
TTTGAGAACTCAATAGTGTGCCATGTTTGTTGATACCGATTGTTTTATTGATTGGTTGAATTTGGCTGCATGATGCTACCTCGGTGGTGTTGTGTGGTTGTTTTTGGCTGGTTTCGAATTTTGCGCGTGCCTGTTTACTGGTTTTTCCTGGTGGTGGGTGCGTGTCTGTAATGCATTTACGGAGAGTTTGATCCTGGCTCAGGATGAACGCTGGCGGCGTGCTTAACACATGCAAGTCGAACGATGATCCCAGCTTGCTGGGGGATTAGTGGCGAACGGGTGAGTAACACGTGAGTAACCTGCCCTTGACTCTGGGATAAGCCTGGGAAACCGGGTCTAATACTGGATATGACCTTCTGGCGCATGCCATGTTGGTGGAAAGCTTTATTGCGGTTTTGGATGGACTCGCGGCCTATCAGCTTGTTGGTGGGGTAATGGCCTACCAAGGCGACGACGGGTAGCCGGCCTGAGAGGGTGGACGGCCACACTGGGACTGAGACACGGCCCAGACTCCTACGGGAGGCAGCAGTGGGGAATATTGCACAATGGGCGCAAGCCTGATGCAGCGACGCCGCGTGGGGGATGAAGGCCTTCGGGTTGTAAACCTCTTTCAGTAGGGAAGAAGCGAAAGTGACGGTACCTGCAGAAGAAGCGCCGGCTAACTACGTGCCAGCAGCCGCGGTAATACGTAGGGCGCAAGCGTTATCCGGAATTATTGGGCGTAAAGAGCTCGTAGGCGGTTTGTCGCGTCTGCCGTGAAAGTCCGGGGCTTAACTCCGGATCTGCGGTGGGTACGGGCAGACTAGAGTGATGTAGGGGAGACTGGAATTCCTGGTGTAGCGGTGAAATGCGCAGATATCAGGAGGAACACCGATGGCGAAGGCAGGTCTCTGGGCATTAACTGACGCTGAGGAGCGAAAGCATGGGGAGCGAACAGGATTAGATACCCTGGTAGTCCATGCCGTAAACGTTGGGCACTAGGTGTGGGGGACATTCCACGTTTTCCGCGCCGTAGCTAACGCATTAAGTGCCCCGCCTGGGGAGTACGGCCGCAAGGCTAAAACTCAAAGGAATTGACGGGGGCCCGCACAAGCGGCGGAGCATGCGGATTAATTCGATGCAACGCGAAGAACCTTACCAAGGCTTGACATGAACTGGAACAGCGCAGAGATGTGTTGGCCGCTTGCGGCCGGTTTACAGGTGGTGCATGGTTGTCGTCAGCTCGTGTCGTGAGATGTTGGGTTAAGTCCCGCAACGAGCGCAACCCTCGTTCTATGTTGCCAGCGCGTTATGGCGGGGACTCATAGGAGACTGCCGGGGTCAACTCGGAGGAAGGTGGGGACGACGTCAAATCATCATGCCCCTTATGTCTTGGGCTTCACGCATGCTACAATGGCCGGTACAAAGGGTTGCGATACTGTGAGGTGGAGCTAATCCCAAAAAGCCGGTCTCAGTTCGGATTGAGGTCTGCAACTCGACCTCATGAAGTCGGAGTCGCTAGTAATCGCAGATCAGCAACGCTGCGGTGAATACGTTCCCGGGCCTTGTACACACCGCCCGTCAAGTCACGAAAGTTGGTAACACCCGAAGCCGGTGGCCTAACCCCCTTGTGGGGAGGGAGCTGTCGAAGGTGGGACCGGCGATTGGGACTAAGTCGTAACAAGGTAGCCGTACCGGAAGGTGCGGCTGGATCACCTCCTTTCTAAGGAGCACCTCGAATGACGCGCCGATCCTGTGTGGTTGGTGTGGGGTTCGTAGGAGTATGGCCTATTGCGCGGGCGTTTGTTCCGCGGTGGGCTGCTCAAGGGTGGAATATCAATGGATAGGTGCCTGGTGGCGCTGGCTGGTTGCAGAGTACGATCGCCTTTTGGTGGTGTGGAAATGGTTCTGGTTGGTGGTGATTGGGTTATCGTATGGCACACTGTTGGGTCCTGAAATAACAGGGCTCTGATTGTCGTGGACAAGTGTTCTGCTGGTTTGGTGCGTCGTTGTGGCGTGTCGGGTTGGTGGGGTGTTGTTTGTGGGGGTTGGGGTGCTGGGGTTTCTGGTTTTTCCCTGCCATGGCAGCGGGATCCTCGTGTTTGGGGGTTTTGGTTGGTGGTGTGGGGTTGTTGGTTGAGAACTGCATAGTGGACGAGAGCATCTTAAAAATAAGAAGCAATTTCAAAAAATCTTGGTTTCAGACTTTTAGTTTGATGCCATGGTTTTCTCGATATGTTTTTTGATCTTTTGTGGTCAAGTTTTTAAGGGCACACGGTGGATGCCTTGGCATCAAGAGCCGAAGAAGGACGTGGGAATCTGCGATAAGCCTGGGGGAGTCGATAACCGGACTGTGAGCCCAGGATTTCCGAATGGGGAAACCCCGCCTGGCCAGCGATGGACCGGGTGACCCGCATCTGAACACATAGGGTGCGTGGAGGGAACGTGGGGAAGTGAAACATCTCAGTACCCACAGGAAGAGAAAACAATAGTGATTCCGTTAGTAGTGGCGAGCGAACGCGGATGAGGCTAAACCAGTGGTGTGTGATAGCCGGCGGGCGTTGCATCACTGGGGTTGCGGGACTTTCCGTTCTGATTCTGCCGGATCAGTGAAATGAGTGCAGGCGTATAGGTGAACGGTCTTGAAAGGCCGGCCGGAGAGGGTGTAAGTCCCGTAACCGTAATGCGTGCTGCCGTTTGGAGAGTATCCCAAGTAGTACGGGGCCCGAGAAATCCCGTGCGAATCTGCCAGGACCACCTGGTAAGCCTAAATACTCCTTGATGACCGATAGCGGACAAGTACCGTGAGGGAAAGGTGAAAAGTACCCCGGGAGGGGAGTGAAACAGTACCTGAAACCGTGTGCCTACAATCCGTCAGAGCGTTGCCATCCTTTCGGGGGTGGTGGTGTGATGGCGTGCCTTTTGAAGAATGAGCCTGCGAGTTAGTGTTACGTCGCGAGGTTAACCCGTGTGGGGAAGCCGTAGCGAAAGCGAGTCTGAATAGGGCGAGTGAGTGGCGTGATCTAGACCCGAAGCGAAGTGATCTACCCATGGCCAGGTTGAAGCGACGGTAAGACGTCGTGGAGGACCGAACCCACTTCAGTTGAAAATGGAGGGGATGAGCTGTGGGTAGGGGTGAAAGGCCAATCAAACTTCGTGATAGCTGGTTCTCCCCGAAATGCATTTAGGTGCAGCGTTGCGTGTTTCTTACCGGAGGTAGAGCTACTGGATGGCTAATGGGCCCTACAAGGTTACTGACGTCAGCCAAACTCCGAATGCCGGTAAGTGAGAGCGCAGCAGTGAGACTGTGGGGGATAAGCTTCATAGTCGAGAGGGAAACAGCCCAGACCACCAACTAAGGCCCCTAAGCGTGTGCTAAGTGGGAAAGGATGTGGAGTTGCGAAGACAACCAGGAGGTTGGCTTAGAAGCAGCCATCCTTGAAAGAGTGCGTAATAGCTCACTGGTCAAGTGATTCCGCGCCGACAATGTAGCGGGGCTCAAGTACACCGCCGAAGTTGTGGATTTCAGATATTAGCTAAGCCGGAGACTTGTTCTCCTGAGTTCAGGCGTCTGGAGTGGTAGGGGAGCGTCGTGTGGGCGGTGAAGTCGCGGTGTAAACCAGCGGTGGAGCCTACACGAGTGAGAATGCAGGCATGAGTAGCGAAAGACGGGTGAGAAACCCGTCCGCCGAATGATCAAGGGTTCCAGGGTCAAGCTAATCTGCCCTGGGTAAGTCGGGACCTAAGGCGAGGCCGACAGGCGTAGTCGATGGACAACGGGTTGATATTCCCGTACCGGCGAAAAACCGCCCATACTGAGCAGGGGATACTAACCGCCCAATACCTGACTGCCCACCCTTCGGGGTGACGTGGTTTTTGGTGGAGCGCGGGACCTGATCCTGGGAGGTAAGCGTATTAACAGGTGTGACGCAGGAAGGTAGCCGGGCCGGGCGATGGTTGCCCCGGTCTAAGGATGTAGGAGGGACCATAGGCAAATCCGTGGTCCTGGTTTGGATACCGTCTCTGAGACCCGATGGGCCCCGTTATGCGGGGATCCGGTGATCCTATGCTGCCTAGAAAAGCATCGGCGCGAGGTTTTAGCCGCCCGTACCCCAAACCGACACAGGTGATCAGGTAGAGAATACTAAGGCGATCGAGAGAATTATGGTTAAGGAACTCGGCAAAATGCCCCCGTAACTTCGGGAGAAGGGGGGCCTCACCCGTGACCAACACTTGCTGTTGTGAGCGTTGTGGGGCCGCAGAGACCAGGGGGAAGCGACTGTTTACTAAAAACACAGGTCCGTGCGAAGTCGCAAGACGATGTATACGGACTGACTCCTGCCCGGTGCTGGAAGGTTAAGAGGACCGGTTAGTGCCCTTCGGGGTGCGAAGCTGGGAATTTAAGCCCCAGTAAACGGCGGTGGTAACTATAACCATCCTAAGGTAGCGAAATTCCTTGTCGGGTAAGTTCCGACCTGCACGAATGGAGTAACGACTTCCCCGCTGTCTCAACCATAAGCTCGGCGAAATTGCACTACGAGTAAAGATGCTCGTTACGCGCAGCAGGACGGAAAGACCCCGAGACCTTCACTATAGTTTGGTATTGGTGTTCGGTGTGGCTTGTGTAGGATAGGTGGGAGACTGTGAACCCTGGACGCTAGTTCAGGGGGAGTCATCGTTGAAATACCACTCTGGTCATACTGGATATCTAACTTCGGCCCGTAATCCGGGTCAGGGACAGTGCCTGATGGGTAGTTTAACTGGGGCGGTTGCCTCCTAAAAAGTAACGGAGGCGCCCAAAGGTTCCCTCAGCCTGGTTGGCAATCAGGTGTCGAGTGTAAGTGCACAAGGGAGCTTGACTGTGAGAGAGACATCTCAAGCAGGGACGAAAGTCGGGACTAGTGATCCGGCGGTACATTGTGGAATGGCCGTCGCTCAACGGATAAAAGGTACCTCGGGGATAACAGGCTGATCTTGCCCAAGAGTCCATATCGACGGCATGGTTTGGCACCTCGATGTCGGCTCGTCGCATCCTGGGGCTGGAGTAGGTCCCAAGGGTTGGGCTGTTCGCCCATTAAAGCGGTACGCGAGCTGGGTTTAGAACGTCGTGAGACAGTTCGGTCCCTATCCGCTGCGCGCGCAGGAAATTTGAGAAGGGCTGTCCTTAGTACGAGAGGACCGGGACGGACGAACCTCTGGTGTGTCAGTTGTACTGCCAAGTGCACCGCTGATTAGCTACGTTCGGATGGGATAACCGCTGAAAGCATCTAAGCGGGAAGCCTGCTTCGAGATGAGATTTCCATACACATTTGTGTGAGAGGCCCCCAGCCAGACCACTGGGTTGATAGGCCGGACGTGGAAGCAAGGACTAACGACTTGTGAAGCTGACCGGTACTAATAAGCCGATAACTTACACCACACACACCACCCGTGAACGGCATCAAAAGACGTTCACACCAAGGATGGTGTAAAGATATGCTGCTTTCGTCCACTATGCGGTTCCCAACCAACAACAGGAACCAAAAAACACAACACAATACAGGTATATACTGTTCAAGTTGTAACCAAAAAAGACTTCCCACCCCACACGGCTCACACAGCCAGTGCAGGGGAACGGGTAAAAGGGTTACGGCGGTCACAGCGTGGGGGAAACGCCCGGTCCCATTCCGAACCCGGAAGCTAAGACCCACAGCGCCGATGGTACTGCACCCGAGAGAGTGTGGGAGAGTAGGACACCGCCGGACAACCATTAGACGAAAGGCCCCACCACCGGTGGGGCCTTTCGCACTTAACCCACCACACCCCAAACACACACCACCATCGACCTGGCGAGCGAGTGGCGTCTCAGCGATTCCTTGGAAAGTCCGGGAACGGAAGTGGTCCGATTCAACCGGTCGTGGCGTCCACGATCTGCATGCGCCTCCGTTCCGGATAGCTGCGTGAGTGCATGGTGCTTTCCAATGCGGAGACTGCTAGCCGGCACCGGCGGTTCAGGACCGGGGTCAGGGTCCGCATCCGTGAAAACACTGCCGTGAAAACATGGACCAGATTCGGTGGTCTCGACTCGACAGCTGGACCCCGTTCTTCCCCGCTGCGGTAGTTCGCCTGGGAGCTCGTCGGTGATAGGCCGGTACCTGTACCTCGGATCATCAGCGTCGGTCTCCAGCGTTGAACTGACCAGATACGCATCGGCAATGTTTTGGTTAGTGACCAGCTGGGTTTGCACCGGCAATAGGTCTCTCGTGCCAAATACGGGCAGCCAGGCGCGGAAGCTCATTTTGCTGTTCCTGTAGCCGGTCGCCTTTCCTTAGATGCCTACCTCGGTGGAGTCCTTCGTTGCAGGACGTGATCAGGTGTCCTTGTGATCCGCGATGGTTAGCCGATGGTCTCAACGTTGCCCAGGTCGGGCGGAAGATCTGCCAGCATCTTTGCGCGAGTTGTCGGTCTGGGGCTGGGGCTGGGGCTGGGGCTGGTGGCAGGGTGCCGGGGACTGGGCCCCGGGGGCCGGATGGCCCTCCCTCAGATTCTCAATCGCGGGACCTTCCTGGGTACCGCGGTGACGGCTCAATTTCCGACCGTCACCAATGCAGCGATCGGTCAGGGTGGAGACACCGACTGATTGCTACCTGCCCAGGGGAGATGCCCGATGCACATGTCTGGCTATACCCGGACATTGCAGTAGCGATGGAGCGGCATCGAACGGCGGGCAAGGGCAATTATCGAACCATCGCGGACACAACTACGCACCATCGCAAAAGCGCTCGCGCGGTATTCAGAGAACAGTTGACGGGCGCCCATCTGCGTGATGCACGGCACACTGTCTCATGGCCGCTTTTCCGGCTCGGCCTGCCGTTGATGGGGCGCCGGGCAGGCACCTTGATCGGTGCCGTTACTGGGGAATGGGCGCGTTTCCGGGGTGGGAGGTGATGATGAAAGGGCCGATTTGGTAGCGGTCCATATGGTGTGTAAAGTAGAACAAGTCGCCGCCGCTTCTGCGGAAAAATAGCGACCGACCCCTTACAAACAGCCTGGAAATGGCATGCTTTTGGCATGCGGATGACGGGTAGGGAACCGCTTGGTTGAGCTGCAGATTACGACAATGTTGATTTGCTAAAGCTTCCAAGTTCGGGTAAGTTTGAAAAGTTGCTCCGGAGCGATGATGGAACTGTTTGGTTCTGTTTGGTGCCGGGTGTGTCTGTTGTTTGAGAACTCAATAGTGTGCCATGTTTGTTGATACCGATTGTTTTATTGATTGGTTGAATTTGGCTGCATGATGCTACCTCGGTGGTGTTGTGTGGTTGTTTTTGGCTGGTTTCGAATTTTGCGCGTGCCTGTTTACTGGTTTTTCCTGGTGGTGGGTGCGTGTCTGTAATGCATTTACGGAGAGTTTGATCCTGGCTCAGGATGAACGCTGGCGGCGTGCTTAACACATGCAAGTCGAACGATGATCCCAGCTTGCTGGGGGATTAGTGGCGAACGGGTGAGTAACACGTGAGTAACCTGCCCTTGACTCTGGGATAAGCCTGGGAAACCGGGTCTAATACTGGATATGACCTTCTGGCGCATGCCATGTTGGTGGAAAGCTTTATTGCGGTTTTGGATGGACTCGCGGCCTATCAGCTTGTTGGTGGGGTAATGGCCTACCAAGGCGACGACGGGTAGCCGGCCTGAGAGGGTGGACGGCCACACTGGGACTGAGACACGGCCCAGACTCCTACGGGAGGCAGCAGTGGGGAATATTGCACAATGGGCGCAAGCCTGATGCAGCGACGCCGCGTGGGGGATGAAGGCCTTCGGGTTGTAAACCTCTTTCAGTAGGGAAGAAGCGAAAGTGACGGTACCTGCAGAAGAAGCGCCGGCTAACTACGTGCCAGCAGCCGCGGTAATACGTAGGGCGCAAGCGTTATCCGGAATTATTGGGCGTAAAGAGCTCGTAGGCGGTTTGTCGCGTCTGCCGTGAAAGTCCGGGGCTTAACTCCGGATCTGCGGTGGGTACGGGCAGACTAGAGTGATGTAGGGGAGACTGGAATTCCTGGTGTAGCGGTGAAATGCGCAGATATCAGGAGGAACACCGATGGCGAAGGCAGGTCTCTGGGCATTAACTGACGCTGAGGAGCGAAAGCATGGGGAGCGAACAGGATTAGATACCCTGGTAGTCCATGCCGTAAACGTTGGGCACTAGGTGTGGGGGACATTCCACGTTTTCCGCGCCGTAGCTAACGCATTAAGTGCCCCGCCTGGGGAGTACGGCCGCAAGGCTAAAACTCAAAGGAATTGACGGGGGCCCGCACAAGCGGCGGAGCATGCGGATTAATTCGATGCAACGCGAAGAACCTTACCAAGGCTTGACATGAACTGGAACAGCGCAGAGATGTGTTGGCCGCTTGCGGCCGGTTTACAGGTGGTGCATGGTTGTCGTCAGCTCGTGTCGTGAGATGTTGGGTTAAGTCCCGCAACGAGCGCAACCCTCGTTCTATGTTGCCAGCGCGTTATGGCGGGGACTCATAGGAGACTGCCGGGGTCAACTCGGAGGAAGGTGGGGACGACGTCAAATCATCATGCCCCTTATGTCTTGGGCTTCACGCATGCTACAATGGCCGGTACAAAGGGTTGCGATACTGTGAGGTGGAGCTAATCCCAAAAAGCCGGTCTCAGTTCGGATTGAGGTCTGCAACTCGACCTCATGAAGTCGGAGTCGCTAGTAATCGCAGATCAGCAACGCTGCGGTGAATACGTTCCCGGGCCTTGTACACACCGCCCGTCAAGTCACGAAAGTTGGTAACACCCGAAGCCGGTGGCCTAACCCCCTTGTGGGGAGGGAGCTGTCGAAGGTGGGACCGGCGATTGGGACTAAGTCGTAACAAGGTAGCCGTACCGGAAGGTGCGGCTGGATCACCTCCTTTCTAAGGAGCACCTCGAATGACGCGCCGATCCTGTGTGGTTGGTGTGGGGTTCGTAGGAGTATGGCCTATTGCGCGGGCGTTTGTTCCGCGGTGGGCTGCTCAAGGGTGGAATATCAATGGATAGGTGCCTGGTGGCGCTGGCTGGTTGCAGAGTACGATCGCCTTTTGGTGGTGTGGAAATGGTTCTGGTTGGTGGTGATTGGGTTATCGTATGGCACACTGTTGGGTCCTGAAATAACAGGGCTCTGATTGTCGTGGACAAGTGTTCTGCTGGTTTGGTGCGTCGTTGTGGCGTGTCGGGTTGGTGGGGTGTTGTTTGTGGGGGTTGGGGTGCTGGGGTTTCTGGTTTTTCCCTGCCATGGCAGCGGGATCCTCGTGTTTGGGGGTTTTGGTTGGTGGTGTGGGGTTGTTGGTTGAGAACTGCATAGTGGACGAGAGCATCTTAAAAATAAGAAGCAATTTCAAAAAATCTTGGTTTCAGACTTTTAGTTTGATGCCATGGTTTTCTCGATATGTTTTTTGATCTTTTGTGGTCAAGTTTTTAAGGGCACACGGTGGATGCCTTGGCATCAAGAGCCGAAGAAGGACGTGGGAATCTGCGATAAGCCTGGGGGAGTCGATAACCGGACTGTGAGCCCAGGATTTCCGAATGGGGAAACCCCGCCTGGCCAGCGATGGACCGGGTGACCCGCATCTGAACACATAGGGTGCGTGGAGGGAACGTGGGGAAGTGAAACATCTCAGTACCCACAGGAAGAGAAAACAATAGTGATTCCGTTAGTAGTGGCGAGCGAACGCGGATGAGGCTAAACCAGTGGTGTGTGATAGCCGGCGGGCGTTGCATCACTGGGGTTGCGGGACTTTCCGTTCTGATTCTGCCGGATCAGTGAAATGAGTGCAGGCGTATAGGTGAACGGTCTTGAAAGGCCGGCCGGAGAGGGTGTAAGTCCCGTAACCGTAATGCGTGCTGCCGTTTGGAGAGTATCCCAAGTAGTACGGGGCCCGAGAAATCCCGTGCGAATCTGCCAGGACCACCTGGTAAGCCTAAATACTCCTTGATGACCGATAGCGGACAAGTACCGTGAGGGAAAGGTGAAAAGTACCCCGGGAGGGGAGTGAAACAGTACCTGAAACCGTGTGCCTACAATCCGTCAGAGCGTTGCCATCCTTTCGGGGGTGGTGGTGTGATGGCGTGCCTTTTGAAGAATGAGCCTGCGAGTTAGTGTTACGTCGCGAGGTTAACCCGTGTGGGGAAGCCGTAGCGAAAGCGAGTCTGAATAGGGCGAGTGAGTGGCGTGATCTAGACCCGAAGCGAAGTGATCTACCCATGGCCAGGTTGAAGCGACGGTAAGACGTCGTGGAGGACCGAACCCACTTCAGTTGAAAATGGAGGGGATGAGCTGTGGGTAGGGGTGAAAGGCCAATCAAACTTCGTGATAGCTGGTTCTCCCCGAAATGCATTTAGGTGCAGCGTTGCGTGTTTCTTACCGGAGGTAGAGCTACTGGATGGCTAATGGGCCCTACAAGGTTACTGACGTCAGCCAAACTCCGAATGCCGGTAAGTGAGAGCGCAGCAGTGAGACTGTGGGGGATAAGCTTCATAGTCGAGAGGGAAACAGCCCAGACCACCAACTAAGGCCCCTAAGCGTGTGCTAAGTGGGAAAGGATGTGGAGTTGCGAAGACAACCAGGAGGTTGGCTTAGAAGCAGCCATCCTTGAAAGAGTGCGTAATAGCTCACTGGTCAAGTGATTCCGCGCCGACAATGTAGCGGGGCTCAAGTACACCGCCGAAGTTGTGGATTTCAGATATTAGCTAAGCCGGAGACTTGTTCTCCTGAGTTCAGGCGTCTGGAGTGGTAGGGGAGCGTCGTGTGGGCGGTGAAGTCGCGGTGTAAACCAGCGGTGGAGCCTACACGAGTGAGAATGCAGGCATGAGTAGCGAAAGACGGGTGAGAAACCCGTCCGCCGAATGATCAAGGGTTCCAGGGTCAAGCTAATCTGCCCTGGGTAAGTCGGGACCTAAGGCGAGGCCGACAGGCGTAGTCGATGGACAACGGGTTGATATTCCCGTACCGGCGAAAAACCGCCCATACTGAGCAGGGGATACTAACCGCCCAATACCTGACTGCCCACCCTTCGGGGTGACGTGGTTTTTGGTGGAGCGCGGGACCTGATCCTGGGAGGTAAGCGTATTAACAGGTGTGACGCAGGAAGGTAGCCGGGCCGGGCGATGGTTGCCCCGGTCTAAGGATGTAGGAGGGACCATAGGCAAATCCGTGGTCCTGGTTTGGATACCGTCTCTGAGACCCGATGGGCCCCGTTATGCGGGGATCCGGTGATCCTATGCTGCCTAGAAAAGCATCGGCGCGAGGTTTTAGCCGCCCGTACCCCAAACCGACACAGGTGATCAGGTAGAGAATACTAAGGCGATCGAGAGAATTATGGTTAAGGAACTCGGCAAAATGCCCCCGTAACTTCGGGAGAAGGGGGGCCTCACCCGTGACCAACACTTGCTGTTGTGAGCGTTGTGGGGCCGCAGAGACCAGGGGGAAGCGACTGTTTACTAAAAACACAGGTCCGTGCGAAGTCGCAAGACGATGTATACGGACTGACTCCTGCCCGGTGCTGGAAGGTTAAGAGGACCGGTTAGTGCCCTTCGGGGTGCGAAGCTGGGAATTTAAGCCCCAGTAAACGGCGGTGGTAACTATAACCATCCTAAGGTAGCGAAATTCCTTGTCGGGTAAGTTCCGACCTGCACGAATGGAGTAACGACTTCCCCGCTGTCTCAACCATAAGCTCGGCGAAATTGCACTACGAGTAAAGATGCTCGTTACGCGCAGCAGGACGGAAAGACCCCGAGACCTTCACTATAGTTTGGTATTGGTGTTCGGTGTGGCTTGTGTAGGATAGGTGGGAGACTGTGAACCCTGGACGCTAGTTCAGGGGGAGTCATCGTTGAAATACCACTCTGGTCATACTGGATATCTAACTTCGGCCCGTAATCCGGGTCAGGGACAGTGCCTGATGGGTAGTTTAACTGGGGCGGTTGCCTCCTAAAAAGTAACGGAGGCGCCCAAAGGTTCCCTCAGCCTGGTTGGCAATCAGGTGTCGAGTGTAAGTGCACAAGGGAGCTTGACTGTGAGAGAGACATCTCAAGCAGGGACGAAAGTCGGGACTAGTGATCCGGCGGTACATTGTGGAATGGCCGTCGCTCAACGGATAAAAGGTACCTCGGGGATAACAGGCTGATCTTGCCCAAGAGTCCATATCGACGGCATGGTTTGGCACCTCGATGTCGGCTCGTCGCATCCTGGGGCTGGAGTAGGTCCCAAGGGTTGGGCTGTTCGCCCATTAAAGCGGTACGCGAGCTGGGTTTAGAACGTCGTGAGACAGTTCGGTCCCTATCCGCTGCGCGCGCAGGAAATTTGAGAAGGGCTGTCCTTAGTACGAGAGGACCGGGACGGACGAACCTCTGGTGTGTCAGTTGTACTGCCAAGTGCACCGCTGATTAGCTACGTTCGGATGGGATAACCGCTGAAAGCATCTAAGCGGGAAGCCTGCTTCGAGATGAGATTTCCATACACATTTGTGTGAGAGGCCCCCAGCCAGACCACTGGGTTGATAGGCCGGACGTGGAAGCAAGGACTAACGACTTGTGAAGCTGACCGGTACTAATAAGCCGATAACTTACACCACACACACCACCCGTGAACGGCATCAAAAGACGTTCACACCAAGGATGGTGTAAAGATATGCTGCTTTCGTCCACTATGCGGTTCCCAACCAACAACAGGAACCAAAAAACACAACACAATACAGGTATATACTGTTCAAGTTGTAACCAAAAA
>NZ_ALPM01000083.1:0-28710 GCF_000294595.1 Arthrobacter sp. TB 23
TTTTTGGTTACAACTTGAACAGTATATACCTGTATTGTGTTGTGTTTTTTGGTTCCTGTTGTTGGTTGGGAACCGCATAGTGGACGAAAGCAGCATATCTTTACACCATCCTTGGTGTGAACGTCTTTTGATGCCGTTCACGGGTGGTGTGTGTGGTGTAAGTTATCGGCTTATTAGTACCGGTCAGCTTCACAAGTCGTTAGTCCTTGCTTCCACGTCCGGCCTATCAACCCAGTGGTCTGGCTGGGGGCCTCTCACACAAATGTGTATGGAAATCTCATCTCGAAGCAGGCTTCCCGCTTAGATGCTTTCAGCGGTTATCCCATCCGAACGTAGCTAATCAGCGGTGCACTTGGCAGTACAACTGACACACCAGAGGTTCGTCCGTCCCGGTCCTCTCGTACTAAGGACAGCCCTTCTCAAATTTCCTGCGCGCGCAGCGGATAGGGACCGAACTGTCTCACGACGTTCTAAACCCAGCTCGCGTACCGCTTTAATGGGCGAACAGCCCAACCCTTGGGACCTACTCCAGCCCCAGGATGCGACGAGCCGACATCGAGGTGCCAAACCATGCCGTCGATATGGACTCTTGGGCAAGATCAGCCTGTTATCCCCGAGGTACCTTTTATCCGTTGAGCGACGGCCATTCCACAATGTACCGCCGGATCACTAGTCCCGACTTTCGTCCCTGCTTGAGATGTCTCTCTCACAGTCAAGCTCCCTTGTGCACTTACACTCGACACCTGATTGCCAACCAGGCTGAGGGAACCTTTGGGCGCCTCCGTTACTTTTTAGGAGGCAACCGCCCCAGTTAAACTACCCATCAGGCACTGTCCCTGACCCGGATTACGGGCCGAAGTTAGATATCCAGTATGACCAGAGTGGTATTTCAACGATGACTCCCCCTGAACTAGCGTCCAGGGTTCACAGTCTCCCACCTATCCTACACAAGCCACACCGAACACCAATACCAAACTATAGTGAAGGTCTCGGGGTCTTTCCGTCCTGCTGCGCGTAACGAGCATCTTTACTCGTAGTGCAATTTCGCCGAGCTTATGGTTGAGACAGCGGGGAAGTCGTTACTCCATTCGTGCAGGTCGGAACTTACCCGACAAGGAATTTCGCTACCTTAGGATGGTTATAGTTACCACCGCCGTTTACTGGGGCTTAAATTCCCAGCTTCGCACCCCGAAGGGCACTAACCGGTCCTCTTAACCTTCCAGCACCGGGCAGGAGTCAGTCCGTATACATCGTCTTGCGACTTCGCACGGACCTGTGTTTTTAGTAAACAGTCGCTTCCCCCTGGTCTCTGCGGCCCCACAACGCTCACAACAGCAAGTGTTGGTCACGGGTGAGGCCCCCCTTCTCCCGAAGTTACGGGGGCATTTTGCCGAGTTCCTTAACCATAATTCTCTCGATCGCCTTAGTATTCTCTACCTGATCACCTGTGTCGGTTTGGGGTACGGGCGGCTAAAACCTCGCGCCGATGCTTTTCTAGGCAGCATAGGATCACCGGATCCCCGCATAACGGGGCCCATCGGGTCTCAGAGACGGTATCCAAACCAGGACCACGGATTTGCCTATGGTCCCTCCTACATCCTTAGACCGGGGCAACCATCGCCCGGCCCGGCTACCTTCCTGCGTCACACCTGTTAATACGCTTACCTCCCAGGATCAGGTCCCGCGCTCCACCAAAAACCACGTCACCCCGAAGGGTGGGCAGTCAGGTATTGGGCGGTTAGTATCCCCTGCTCAGTATGGGCGGTTTTTCGCCGGTACGGGAATATCAACCCGTTGTCCATCGACTACGCCTGTCGGCCTCGCCTTAGGTCCCGACTTACCCAGGGCAGATTAGCTTGACCCTGGAACCCTTGATCATTCGGCGGACGGGTTTCTCACCCGTCTTTCGCTACTCATGCCTGCATTCTCACTCGTGTAGGCTCCACCGCTGGTTTACACCGCGACTTCACCGCCCACACGACGCTCCCCTACCACTCCAGACGCCTGAACTCAGGAGAACAAGTCTCCGGCTTAGCTAATATCTGAAATCCACAACTTCGGCGGTGTACTTGAGCCCCGCTACATTGTCGGCGCGGAATCACTTGACCAGTGAGCTATTACGCACTCTTTCAAGGATGGCTGCTTCTAAGCCAACCTCCTGGTTGTCTTCGCAACTCCACATCCTTTCCCACTTAGCACACGCTTAGGGGCCTTAGTTGGTGGTCTGGGCTGTTTCCCTCTCGACTATGAAGCTTATCCCCCACAGTCTCACTGCTGCGCTCTCACTTACCGGCATTCGGAGTTTGGCTGACGTCAGTAACCTTGTAGGGCCCATTAGCCATCCAGTAGCTCTACCTCCGGTAAGAAACACGCAACGCTGCACCTAAATGCATTTCGGGGAGAACCAGCTATCACGAAGTTTGATTGGCCTTTCACCCCTACCCACAGCTCATCCCCTCCATTTTCAACTGAAGTGGGTTCGGTCCTCCACGACGTCTTACCGTCGCTTCAACCTGGCCATGGGTAGATCACTTCGCTTCGGGTCTAGATCACGCCACTCACTCGCCCTATTCAGACTCGCTTTCGCTACGGCTTCCCCACACGGGTTAACCTCGCGACGTAACACTAACTCGCAGGCTCATTCTTCAAAAGGCACGCCATCACACCACCACCCCCGAAAGGATGGCAACGCTCTGACGGATTGTAGGCACACGGTTTCAGGTACTGTTTCACTCCCCTCCCGGGGTACTTTTCACCTTTCCCTCACGGTACTTGTCCGCTATCGGTCATCAAGGAGTATTTAGGCTTACCAGGTGGTCCTGGCAGATTCGCACGGGATTTCTCGGGCCCCGTACTACTTGGGATACTCTCCAAACGGCAGCACGCATTACGGTTACGGGACTTACACCCTCTCCGGCCGGCCTTTCAAGACCGTTCACCTATACGCCTGCACTCATTTCACTGATCCGGCAGAATCAGAACGGAAAGTCCCGCAACCCCAGTGATGCAACGCCCGCCGGCTATCACACACCACTGGTTTAGCCTCATCCGCGTTCGCTCGCCACTACTAACGGAATCACTATTGTTTTCTCTTCCTGTGGGTACTGAGATGTTTCACTTCCCCACGTTCCCTCCACGCACCCTATGTGTTCAGATGCGGGTCACCCGGTCCATCGCTGGCCAGGCGGGGTTTCCCCATTCGGAAATCCTGGGCTCACAGTCCGGTTATCGACTCCCCCAGGCTTATCGCAGATTCCCACGTCCTTCTTCGGCTCTTGATGCCAAGGCATCCACCGTGTGCCCTTAAAAACTTGACCACAAAAGATCAAAAAACATATCGAGAAAACCATGGCATCAAACTAAAAGTCTGAAACCAAGATTTTTTGAAATTGCTTCTTATTTTTAAGATGCTCTCGTCCACTATGCAGTTCTCAACCAACAACCCCACACCACCAACCAAAACCCCCAAACACGAGGATCCCGCTGCCATGGCAGGGAAAAACCAGAAACCCCAGCACCCCAACCCCCACAAACAACACCCCACCAACCCGACACGCCACAACGACGCACCAAACCAGCAGAACACTTGTCCACGACAATCAGAGCCCTGTTATTTCAGGACCCAACAGTGTGCCATACGATAACCCAATCACCACCAACCAGAACCATTTCCACACCACCAAAAGGCGATCGTACTCTGCAACCAGCCAGCGCCACCAGGCACCTATCCATTGATATTCCACCCTTGAGCAGCCCACCGCGGAACAAACGCCCGCGCAATAGGCCATACTCCTACGAACCCCACACCAACCACACAGGATCGGCGCGTCATTCGAGGTGCTCCTTAGAAAGGAGGTGATCCAGCCGCACCTTCCGGTACGGCTACCTTGTTACGACTTAGTCCCAATCGCCGGTCCCACCTTCGACAGCTCCCTCCCCACAAGGGGGTTAGGCCACCGGCTTCGGGTGTTACCAACTTTCGTGACTTGACGGGCGGTGTGTACAAGGCCCGGGAACGTATTCACCGCAGCGTTGCTGATCTGCGATTACTAGCGACTCCGACTTCATGAGGTCGAGTTGCAGACCTCAATCCGAACTGAGACCGGCTTTTTGGGATTAGCTCCACCTCACAGTATCGCAACCCTTTGTACCGGCCATTGTAGCATGCGTGAAGCCCAAGACATAAGGGGCATGATGATTTGACGTCGTCCCCACCTTCCTCCGAGTTGACCCCGGCAGTCTCCTATGAGTCCCCGCCATAACGCGCTGGCAACATAGAACGAGGGTTGCGCTCGTTGCGGGACTTAACCCAACATCTCACGACACGAGCTGACGACAACCATGCACCACCTGTAAACCGGCCGCAAGCGGCCAACACATCTCTGCGCTGTTCCAGTTCATGTCAAGCCTTGGTAAGGTTCTTCGCGTTGCATCGAATTAATCCGCATGCTCCGCCGCTTGTGCGGGCCCCCGTCAATTCCTTTGAGTTTTAGCCTTGCGGCCGTACTCCCCAGGCGGGGCACTTAATGCGTTAGCTACGGCGCGGAAAACGTGGAATGTCCCCCACACCTAGTGCCCAACGTTTACGGCATGGACTACCAGGGTATCTAATCCTGTTCGCTCCCCATGCTTTCGCTCCTCAGCGTCAGTTAATGCCCAGAGACCTGCCTTCGCCATCGGTGTTCCTCCTGATATCTGCGCATTTCACCGCTACACCAGGAATTCCAGTCTCCCCTACATCACTCTAGTCTGCCCGTACCCACCGCAGATCCGGAGTTAAGCCCCGGACTTTCACGGCAGACGCGACAAACCGCCTACGAGCTCTTTACGCCCAATAATTCCGGATAACGCTTGCGCCCTACGTATTACCGCGGCTGCTGGCACGTAGTTAGCCGGCGCTTCTTCTGCAGGTACCGTCACTTTCGCTTCTTCCCTACTGAAAGAGGTTTACAACCCGAAGGCCTTCATCCCCCACGCGGCGTCGCTGCATCAGGCTTGCGCCCATTGTGCAATATTCCCCACTGCTGCCTCCCGTAGGAGTCTGGGCCGTGTCTCAGTCCCAGTGTGGCCGTCCACCCTCTCAGGCCGGCTACCCGTCGTCGCCTTGGTAGGCCATTACCCCACCAACAAGCTGATAGGCCGCGAGTCCATCCAAAACCGCAATAAAGCTTTCCACCAACATGGCATGCGCCAGAAGGTCATATCCAGTATTAGACCCGGTTTCCCAGGCTTATCCCAGAGTCAAGGGCAGGTTACTCACGTGTTACTCACCCGTTCGCCACTAATCCCCCAGCAAGCTGGGATCATCGTTCGACTTGCATGTGTTAAGCACGCCGCCAGCGTTCATCCTGAGCCAGGATCAAACTCTCCGTAAATGCATTACAGACACGCACCCACCACCAGGAAAAACCAGTAAACAGGCACGCGCAAAATTCGAAACCAGCCAAAAACAACCACACAACACCACCGAGGTAGCATCATGCAGCCAAATTCAACCAATCAATAAAACAATCGGTATCAACAAACATGGCACACTATTGAGTTCTCAAATAACAGGCGCAATTCGTATTATCTGTAAATAATCTTTCTATTTACATTTCCTCGCTGCGACTTATCTAAAGTTATTCCATCCGCATTCTCTTTGTCAAATCCGCGTTATTTCCGGATTTCGGCAAAAACAACCGAATGAGCCGACGAAAAGTTGAGGTAATTCTGGCTTCTGTGCAAAGCACACGCCGGAGCTACCTGTAAATTTTCGAAGGGGGTGGTTGCCACTCAGTGGCGGCAACTCATGAAACATTACACGTGGATCTGGGTGCACGCAAATCGTCCTGCTGCACGCCTGAACCAGGTGGTTTAGGCGGGTGCGACGTCCACAGTAGCGAGCGTCCGTTTGCCCCGGCGAAGGACCAGGTACCGCCCATGCAGGAGCGACTCGGGGCCCACAACAGTGTCAGGATCCTGGACTTTGGTGTTGTTCACGTAGGCACCCCCTTCCGAGACGGTGCGTCGTGCGGCTGAGTTACTTGCCGACAGCCCGCTGGCCACCAACAGATCAATAATCCCCAGACCAGCAGTCGACACAGTGGCAGTGGGTAACTCGGCAATTGCAGACGACAGGGTGGTCTCGTCGAGTTCCGACAGTTCACCCTGACCGAAAAGCGCTGCGGACGCGGCAATGACCTTCTCTGTTGCGTCCACGCCATGCACCAACGAGTTCACCTCGAAGGCAAGCGCGCGTTGCGCCTCCCGCAAGTGCGGCCGTTCGTCGGCAGCGCGGCCCAACGCTTCGATTTCCTCACGGGATTTGAACGTGAACACCTTCAGCCTTCCCACCACATCAGCGTCGGCGGTGTTGAGCCAGAACTGGTAAAAGGCGTACGGGCTGGTCAGCTGGGCATCGATCCAGATGGCGTTGCCCTCGCTCTTGCCGAACTTGGTGCCATCCGAGTTGGTAATCAGCGGCGTCCCGATAGCGTGGACGCTCTTCCCCTCGGCACGCCTGATCAGGTCCGTGCCGCTGGTCAGGTTGCCCCACTGGTCTGAGCCGCCCGTCTGCAGGGTGCAACCGTAGCTGCGGTAGAGCTCCAGGAAATCCAGGCCCTGCAGAATCTGGTAGCTGAACTCGGTGTAGCTGATCCCGGCGTCGGAATTCAGCCGCGCACTGACGGCGTCCTTGGCGAGCATGGTGCCCACCCGGTAGTGCTTCCCGATTTCACGCAGGAAATCAATAGCACTCAGGGGTGCCGTCCAGTCGAGGTTGTTGACCATCCGGGCAGGATTGGACCCGGTGAAATCGAGGTATTTCTCGACCTGTCCCCGCAGCTTCTCGACCCACTCCGCCACCGTTTCAGGAGTGTTGAGTGTCCGTTCGGAGGTGGGTCGCGGGTCACCGATCAAACCGGTGGACCCCCCAACCAGGCCGAGCGCACGATGGCCGGCGAGCTGTAGCCGGCGCATGGTGAGGAGCTGCACCAGGTGTCCGAGGTGCAGGCTCGGTGCAGTCGGGTCGAAACCACAGTAGAAAGTCACCGGGTCCCCCGCAAGGGCTTTTTCGAGCGCTTCCTCGTCGGTGGACACATGAATCAGTCCACGCCACTTCAGTTCCTGCCACACATTGGCGAAAGCTGGGTCGTTGCGCTGGGCGTTCAGGAGTTCGGCGAGGCCGTGGTCTGTGGTTTCTATTTGCTGGGACACAGACTCTAAATTATCAGTCCTCGATGCCCGCCGGTATTTCGCCCGTGGCAATCAGGCGCAGTCGCTGGGTAGGTCGCGTCATCGACACGTACAGGTCGCCGACACGGATGGACCGTGGGTCGAGCATTTCCGCTGGTTCCAGCACCACGACGCCGTCGAACTCCAGCCCCTTCGCCTCCCGGGGACTCGTGACCACAATGTCCTGACCCATGCTGCCCGCACCGAAGCCGATCCGCTGACCGTAGACTCCGGTCAGAGCGGACCGCACCTCCGCCAGGAGCCGCTCGGGGGCAATGATGGCGAGCAACCCGCCCTCCACCGCACTGAGTTCTTCGGGAAGAGCCTGCAGGAGCGCCGGAATCAGTTCAGGAACCCGGTCCACGATCGGGGCCCACCGGCCTTCTCGGACAGCCTTGGGTGCCGAGACCACCAGGCCCGCGGCATTGGCCATCCGGGCCGCCGCCTCGGCAATCTGCGCCGGTGTGCGGTAGTTGACGGTGAGCTCTTCGAGCTGCCACCGCTCCCCCACGAACGGTTCAAGCGCCTGCTGCCATGAATTGGAGCCCGCGGCCGAACTGGTCTGGGCAATATCACCCACAATGGTGAACGATTTCAGGGGGCAGCGGCGCATCAGCACCCGCCACTGCATGGGGGATAGTTCCTGGGCCTCGTCGACCACAATGTGGCCAAACGCCCATGTCCGGTCGACTGAGGCGCGTTCAGCTGCGCTCAGCCGGGCTTCGGTGACTGCATTGTGGTCCGCAAGGTCTTCAGCGCTGAGCACACCATCGACCCCTGAATCCGCGAGCGACTCGTTGACATTCTCGAGGGTTCGTTCGGCGTTTGCCAGGTCGCGGCGACGCTCCTGGTCCCGGGCCGCTGTGTCCCGACCCGCTGAGGGATCGAGGTCGCCGAGCAGTTCGGCTGCCTCGTCCAGCAACGCCACGTCGGCTTCGGTCCACGGTGCACCTGCTGGTCGGGTGAGGTGGCCCACCTCCGCGTCGCTGAAGCTAGGGGCTGCAGCGGCAAGGATGCCGGGCTTGGTCAATAGTTCAGCGACGAATTTCTCTGGGGTCAGCGGCATCCAGGCCAGGTTCAACGCGATCCGGACGTCGCGCGAACTGCGCACGTCTTCTGCCAGGTAGGACCGGTCAGCGGTATTGCCGGCGCCCGACGATTCCTCAAGCTGCTCGGTGAGTTGTTCGGTCAGCTCGCGCAGGAGGATCTTGACGAACGTCACCCGGGCTTCGTTATGGGGTTTCCCGGTGGCCCGGGCGCGGTCGCGTGCCTTGCGCACCTGCCGGGGGGGAAGGGTCAGGATGGTTCCCTCGACATTGAGACGCTTGTCCTGGTCGGGGACCCGTTGGCGGTTCGCCAGGGCTCGCTTCAGCACCTCGATCATCTCCAGACGGCCCTTGATCTCTGCTGCTTCCTCGGTGGGCTCCTGAATGGCAGTGATGCCGGGCATCAGGCTGCCGATGCTCGCCATCACCACGCCGGTTTCACCCAGCGACGGGAGCACCCGCTCAATGTATTTCATGAACGCGTTGGTGGGTCCCACCAGGAGGACGCCAGCCGACTTCAGCCGTTCACGGTGCGTGTAGAGCAGGTAGGCGGCGCGGTGGAGCGCAACAGCTGTCTTGCCGGTTCCCGGGCCACCCTGTACGACGACGACGCCCTGCAGCGGCGCCCGAATCACCCGGTCCTGTTCGGCCTGGATGGTTCCGACGATGTCGGACATTTGTCCGGTGCGCTTGGAATTGAGGGCGGCGAGCAGCGCACCCTCACCCTGGAGTGAATCATCTTCGGTCAGGAGGGCTGCATCCAGCACATCATCTTCAATGGCAAGGACGTTCCGTCGGGACAGAATCAGGTGACGACGACGACGAACGCCCATCCGCTCGAAAGCGGTCGCCTGGTAGAAGGTACCGGCTTCGGGTGCACGCCAGTCGACCATCAGCTGTTGCAGGTCCTCGGTGGACAACCCGATCCTGCCGATGTACCGCTCATCCCCGTCGTCAAGGTCCAGCCGGCCAAAGACGAGCCGGTCGTCGACGGCGTTGAGCTGGGCCAGCCGATCCTCGTACATCGTGGCGAAAGCGTCGCGTTCGGACCGGTTCTGGTGGGAGCCGGCCGACAGGGAACGGCGCACCTCTGCCAGCTGCCCGCGCTTCTCGTCACGGAGTTCATCGAGCCGTTGGTAGAGTCCCGCCACGTAGCCGCGCTCATGGTCGAGTTCGTTACGGGCCGTGGATGTGTGATGCATTATGCGTTTCCCTCTCGCCAAAGGCAGACCGTCAATTCTACAGTGCAGCTGGCACTTTTGGCATGATCGGTGAATCCTATGAGGCCACCACCCTGTGCACTGGGTACTGCTGGACTTTCAGCCGTCCCTGCAACCCGGTGAGTTCCAGGACCACCGCGCAACCGACAACCTCGGCTCCGCACGATTCGAACAGGGCGGTCGCCGCGGCCAGGGTGCCCCCGGTGGCCAGCACGTCGTCGAGCACCAGCACCCGCGTCCCCGGGGCGACGTCGTCCTGATGGATCTCCAGCTTTGCCTCCCCATACTCGAGGCTGTAGGACTCGGAGAGGACCGGCCGGGGCAGCTTTCCGGGTTTGCGGACCGCCAGCACTCCGGTGCCGGTCGCGTAGGCGACGGCGGCGGCCAGCAGGAATCCGCGTGCCTCAATCCCTGCGACGAGGTCGAAGGTGCCGGTGAAGGGTTTGACCAGGTCATCGATGACGGCACGGAATGCGGGTCCATCGCTAAACACCGGGGTGAGATCGCGGAAGCTGATTCCCGGCCGGGGAAAGTCCTGAACGGTCAGGCAGAGTTGTTCAACATAGTCCTGAGCTGTCGTCCCGGAGATTGTGGGCACTGAATTATTCACCCGTTAACTGTACGGGGTATACGGGGCTTCGCCGCGCGGTACCGCGACACGGTGGGGTCGTCGGTGAGCCAGTACCGCCAGGGATATTCACTGCCCCCGCCCACGCCGGCGACTCCGACGCGGGGGCCACTCGACACGAGGTCCGGGTCCACCGGTGCCGCAGGCAGGGCCAGGGTGAGGGGCGCCGCAAACAGGTCGGCGCCGTCAAGTTTCCGGTTCAGACCAAGCGCCTGAGCCAGGCGGGCTGGTCCGCGGGCCAGGTCGACGTCGTGTCGTGGAGACTTCCGCCGTTCCCGGGCAACATCGAGCCCCTCGACGATTTCCCCTGCCCGCAGCAGCAACCCGGTTGCCTGACCTGCCTCGCCGCAGACCACATTGGCGCAGTAGTGCATACCGTAGGTGAAGTAGACATAGAGGTGGCCGGGGTTACCGAACATGGTGGTGTTCCGGGCCGTCTGTCCGCGGAACGCGTGCGATCCCGGGTCGTCGGCACCAAGATAGGCCTCCACCTCGGTAATGCGGACGGCAACGCGGCCGGTGTCGTCGTCGTGGGTCAGGGTGCTCCCCAGCAGCAGGGGCGCAACCTGGGTGGCGGGCAGGGCCAGGCGGTTTCTGTCGGGGGTCGCAGTCACGCACACGACGGTAGCAAACCCTGCAGCCACCCCACCCACGCTGATGTCCGATTTCCGCTAGCTCAGGGGCGGTTCAACCTGCAACGATGGGTGGATGGACTTCTGGCAGCAGTATCGGGCAATCGACTCGCGGGACGCGCGTTTTGACGGCCAGTTCGTCACAGCTGTGGCGACAACGAGAATTTACTGCCGGCCGTCATGCCCAGCGAGAACCCCCAAGCCCGCCAATGTGCGGTTCTACCAGACCTCGGCGGCCGCGCACCAGGCCGGGTACCGTGCCTGCAAACGGTGTCTCCCAGAGGCGGTCCCGGGCACCCCGGACTGGAACCTGCGCTCCGATGCTGCGGCCCGCGCCATGCGGCTGATCTCCGATGGAGAGGTGGACCGGACCGGCGTCACGGGACTGGCAGCGCGGCTGGGTTATTCAAGCCGTCAGTTGAACCGGATCCTGCATCAGGAGTTGGGCGCCGGCCCACTCGCCCTCGCCCGTGCCACCCGCGCCCAGACCGCACGGTCACTGCTCACGGCTACCGGCTTGAAGTTTTCGGACATTGCCTTCGCCGCCGGGTTCAGCAGTATCAGGTCCTTCAATGACACCGTGCAGGAAGTGTTTGCGCTCACCCCCTCCGATCTTCGCGGCCGCGCGAAAGCCGCCGGCGACAACACCCCCGGCCGCCCGGCTGGTACCACCCCGGCTGGTTCAACCCTGGCGCTGACCCTCCCCCTCCGCGCCCCCTACGACCCCGGCATCTTCGAGTTCCTGCGGCTCCGAGCGGTCGACGGCGTGGAGCACGCAACCGATGGGGTGTACGAGCGGTTGCTGCAGCTGCCGGGAGGACAGGGCAGGTTCAGCGCACGCCTGACCACGGCGCCCAGTGGCGTGCCTGCGCTGGCTGTGACAGTGACCGTGGAGAAGTTGCCCGACCTGCCGGTGTTGTTGTCCCGGATTCGCCGGCTATTCGACCTCGACGCCGACCCGCAAGCCGTCGACGGCGTCCTGGGCGCCGACCCGCTGCTCGCCGACCGGGTGCGCCTCCTTCCCGGGATCCGGCTGCCCGGGGCCACCGACCCCCACGAGATTCTGATCCGCGCGCTCATCGGTCAGCAAATCTCTGTCAAAGCCGCCCGGGGCACGCTGCACCGGCTCGCGGCGCTCGGTACCGCGTCGACGCTGGTCCCCCAACCGGGCGCCAGCACGCTCCACCGGCTCTTTCCCACTCCGGCTCAACTAGCCGACGGCGGCGCTGAGCTCCTCACCGGCCCGGCTCGACGTCGTGAAAGTATTCTGCGGGTCAGCGCAGCCCTCGCCGAGGGGAGTCTGCACCTTGGGGTGGAGGACAGTGTCGCGGACCTGAAACGCAAACTCCTCCCACTTCCGGGCATTGGGCCCTGGACCGTCGGCTATGTGGCGCTGCGCGTGCTCGGTGCCCCCGATATCCAGCTGGACAATGACGCAGCCCTGCGGACCGGTTGGGCCGCCCTCCCGGGACAGACCGGACCGGTCCACCCGCGGCAGCTTTCGGCGTCCATGGAACGCTTCAGCCCCTGGCGCTCCTACGCCACCATGCACCTCTGGCGCCTGGCTGCCAGCCACCCTGCGACCCGCACCCCCAGCCACCCTGCGACCCGCAACCCCGCAACCCCCGCAACCCCACCAGTGAAAGCAGCAACCCCATGACCCTCGATGCCCCCACCGTGGTCCGGCAAACCACAGTCCTCACCCCTGACGGTCCGTTCACCATCCTGGAGCAGGGCGGCGTTGTGCTCGCGTCTGGCTGGACCTCGGAGTTGGCGGAACTGACCGGGCAAATCCATCCGACACTCCGTCCCACCGACCCACCACGTGAGGTGGCTCCCGCCGAGCTTGGGCCCATCGCTGCGGCAGTCGACGCGTACTACGACGGCGACATTACGGCGATCGACTCGGTGAGAGTGCAACAGGTGTCGGGACCGTTCCGCAGCCATGCGTGGGACATGTTGCGCACTGTTGAGCCGGGCCGGCCGGTCACCTACGCGCAGTACGCCACGCTGGCGGGCAATGCCGGCGCGGTGCGCGCGGCAGCCGGCGCCTGCGCCAAGAACGCTGCGGCGCTCTTTGTACCGTGTCATCGGGTGATCCGCACCGATGGCTCCCTCGGCGGCTTCCGGTGGGGGTTGGCGGTCAAGACCAGCCTGTTGGCTCGCGAGGCGGCTCACTCAGCGGCGGTGTTGGCCCGGTAGAAGTCCTCAAGCACTCGCAGTTTACGGACGCTGATGTGAGGGGTATCGCCGTCGATATCCACTCCCACCGCATCAAGATGGGCATGCCAGCGGGCCATCAGTGCTGCGGTCTCGGTGGGGTCTTCCACCACATGTCTGACGGTGACAATGGTGGAAGAGCCGGCGGCCGTGAAGTCCACCTCCGCCTGCTCGACCCGCGGCTGCTGCGACGGATCCGCGGTCACCGCGTCCTTCACCCTGGGCAGGGTCGCCTCGAAGCGTCGATCGAAGTGGATCATGGTGACCCCGTCGGCGATCTCCAGTTCACCCATCGTGTGGGAGAGCTGGTATTTGGTGGCGTACGCGTCCCGTAACGCAGCCCAGTCCGCATCCGGGCCGGGCGTCCTGCCGGCAGCGATGGCGTCGAGGGTGTCCAGGATGAGTTGCCAGCCGGCAGCACCCTCGGTGAGGAAATCTGCGGTTTCCGATCGGACCCGCAACTGCAGCAGGGCACCGCCGGCGCAGTCAAGAACCCGCCATTCCAGGATTGATTCGAGCCCCATGTTGTCGTCCCAGGTGACCTGGAGGCTGGTGGGCGGGTTGAGTTGAAGAACAGTGCCGGTGGACGGGTCGCCGCCCATATCCAGCGCATATTCCTTTCCGAGTTCCCAGCCAGGTGTCAGCTTCCCAAGCCACTGGGCGAGCCGTGCTGGTTCGGTGAGAAGGTTCCAGATGTAGGAGCGCGGGTAATCGAACTGCCGGTCGAACGCCAGCACATACCCGTCCCTCAACCGTTCAACACGGCCCAGCGGCTCGGCACGGTGGGACGCCGATTCGCGCTGCAACTCGCCGGTGAGTTGGGATTCCATGCTGCCTCCTGGGACAGGATGCTCCCAACCTACAGCAGGCACCTACCGTTCCGGAAGGGTGTTACTGGGGCGAGACCGCTGCCGGCCAGGGTCCCAGCTCCGGCAGGTCAACTGTGTCGGCGTCTTCGGCCGCATCAGTGGCTTCCAGACCACCGACGGGTTCGCGACCCGCAAGCCACGCGGCGATGTCCTGCAATGCGCCGGTCACGACGACGGTGTGGGCGGCCTCCGAGGTGTCGTCGGAACCGGGCGCCTGGACTGTGATCGCTTCCTCGCCCATCGGCTGCAGCTTCAGGACAGTTCCCTGTGGGACGCGGGCTGCAAGGAAATCGATGAGGTAATGGCAGAAGCGGTCGCTCCAATCCCGGGTGGTGGTGCCGGCATCGAGGTCGGACGCGTGGATCACCAGCTCCCGCCACAGCGCCAGGGCCGCGTCGTAGACAGTCCCATTCCGGAAGGAGACTTTTGCCTCCCACTGGTCGCGGGCGTTCTCGAACGCGCCGACGGCGGCGTCAACCGCCGCCACCAGTGCTTCCTTCTGCTCGGCGGCCGGGCGCTGGGCCCTGGCCTCGATGGCCTGGACCCGGCCCTCGTACCCGCCGTCGTACAGCTCGATCAGGTTGCCCTGCGTCGCATGCTCGACCTGCCGCTGCATGGCGCGCGAGATTCCCTCCGCGTGCGCGACCACGTGGGCCCGCGACCAGCCGGGCAACGCGGTAGGTTCGCCGAACGAACTGTCGTCGATCCCCTTCACTGTGGCCTTCAGGTCCTCACCGGCAACGGCGAGCCCGGCTGATACTTCGCGGATGAGATGCTCAATCACTGTGGGTCCTTATCGTCTGGCCCGGTCAACGGGCGGCTGCACTAGATCCTGTCTTAGAGCGTACCCCGCACGTCAGTCAGGAAGCTGGCAACGCCTGCCAGCTCCTGCCGGAGGGCCTGCAGCTGGCGCTGCACCGCCACCGGGGCCGTGCCACCCTGGGAGTCTCGGCTGTTCAGGGAACCCTCGACCGTGAGGACCTCGCGGACACCCGGGGTGAGGTGCTGCGAAATGGACGCATAATCCGCGTCACTGAGGTCCCACAGCTCCACGCCACGGCCCTCGGCCAGCCGGACGGCTGCACCGGAGAGTTCGTGGGCTTCCCGGAAGGGGACCCCCTGCCGGACCAGCCATTCGGCTACGTCGGTCGCCAACGCGAAACCCTGGGGTGCGAGGGACGCCATCCGTTCGGTGTTGAACGTCAACGTGGCGATCATGCCGGAGACTGCTGGGAGCAGCACTTCCAGCGTGTCGGTCGCGTCGAAGACCGGTTCCTTGTCCTCCTGGAGGTCACGGTTGTAGGCCAGCGGCAGCCCTTTGAGGGTGGCGAGCAGCCCCGTGAGGTTGCCGATCAGGCGGCCCGCTTTGCCCCGCGCCAGTTCAGCGACGTCGGGGTTCTTCTTCTGCGGCATGATCGATGACCCGGTGGAATAGGAGTCATGCAGGGTGACGAAGGAGAACTCCTTCGTGGCCCACAGGATCACCTCTTCGCTGATCCGGGACAGGTCCACCCCGATCATTGAGGCGATCCACGCGAACTCGGCGTAGACATCCCGCGCCGCCGTCCCGTCGATCGAGTTGTGGGTCGCCGAGGCGAAACCCAGCTCCGCCGCGACAGCCTGCGGGTCCAGCCCCAGCGAGGATCCCGCGAGGGCGCCGGAGCCATAGGGCGACACGGCCGCCCGTTTGTCCCAGTCCTGTAGCCGCTGCACATCGCGCAGCAGCGCCCAGGCATGGGCGAGCAGGTGATGGCTCAAAAGCACGGGCTGGGCATGCTGCAGGTGGGTGCGGCCCGGCATCGGAACCCTCAGATGGTCCTCGGCCTGTTGTACCAGCGCCTCAATGGTGGCCAGCACCCCGGCCCCGACGATCCGGGCGTGGTCCCGCAGATACATGCGCCCCAGGGTGGCGACCTGGTCATTGCGGGAGCGGCCAGCGCGGAGCTTGCCGCCCAGCTGGACGCCGGCACGTTCGATCAGGCCACGTTCCAGCGACCCGTGCACGTCCTCGTCCGATGCGGCGGGCGTGTACGCGCCGGAGCGGACGTCGTCGTCGAGGGCGTCGAGGGCGGCGAGCATGCCGGTGAGTTCGTCGTCGTCGAGCAGGCCCGCCCGGTGCAGGACCCGGGCGTGCGCCCGGGACCCGGCAATGTCATACACGGCCAGGCGCCAGTCGAAGTGGGTCGACTTGCTCAGGGCGGCCAGCGCGTCGGCGGGTCCGCCGTCGAACCGGCCGCCCCAGAGGGCTCCCTCGTTGGTGGAGGCTCCCGCCATCGCTACTGACCCGCCCGCTCGTCGCGGCCGGAGGCCACCTTGGAGGACAGACCGAAGATCTCGATGAAGCCGCGGGCCATTGACTGGTCGAAGGTGTCGCCGGTGTCATAGGTGGCCAGGTTGAAGTCGTACAGCGAGGTCTCGGACTTGCGGCCGGTGACCGTGGCGCGGCCGCCGTGGAGGTCCATCCGGATGTCCCCGGAAACGTATTTCTGGGTGTCGTCGATGAACGTGTCAAGGGAGCGCTTCAGCGGGGAGAACCACTGGCCGTCGTAGACCAGCTCGGTCCAGCGCTGGCCGACGGTCTTCTTGAACCGGGCCTGCTCGCGTTCCACCGTGACGTTTTCCAGCTCGCGGTGCGCGGCGATCAGGGCCATGGCGCCGGGCGCCTCATAGATTTCGCGGCTCTTGATGCCGACCAGGCGGTCCTCCACGATGTCGATCCGGCCCACGCCCTGGGCGCCGGCACGGCGGTTCAGCTGTTCGATGGCCTGCAGGGGGGTGACTGCAACGCCGTCGATGGCGACGGGGATGCCCTCACGGAAGGTGATGGTCACCTCGTCGGCGGCCGGGGAAAACTCGGGCGAATCGGTGTACTCGTAGACGTCCTTCGACGGGCCGTTCCAGATGTCCTCGAGGAAACCGGTCTCGACGGCGCGACCCCAGACGTTCTGGTCGATCGAGAACGGGTTCTTCTTGGTGGTCTGGATGGGCAGGTTGTGCTCCTCCGCGAAGGTGATGGCCTTGTCCCGGGTCAGGGCCAGGTCACGCACGGGGGCGATGCAGCGCAGGTCCGGGCCGAGGGTCTGGATGCCCACCTCGAAACGCACCTGGTCGTTGCCCTTGCCGGTGCAGCCGTGGGCCACCGTGGTGGCGCCGAATTCACGGGCGGCCGCCACCAGGTGCTTGACGATAACCGGGCGGGAGACCGCCGAGACCAGTGGGTAGGCGTCCATGTACAGGGCGTTGGCCTTCAGTGCTGGCATGCAGTAGTCGTTGGCGAACTCGTCGCGGGCGTCAGCCACGTAGGCTTCGACGGCGCCGCAGTCGAGGGCACGCTGGCGGATCTCCTCCAGGGATTCACCGCCCTGTCCAACGTCGACGGCGACGGCGATGACCTCGGCGCCGGTCGCTTCGGCGATCCAGCCGATGGCTACTGAGGTGTCGAGTCCGCCGGAGTAGGCGAGGACAATGCGTTCAGTCATGGGTTGTGCTCCTAGGGTGTTGAGGTTGGTTTTGTCTGAAAGAGGCAAGAAATGGTCAGGACAGGGGTTTGCTCATGGGGTCCTGCGCAAACTGGCGGAAGCGTTCCGCCACGTCCGGCCCGCCCGCCGGGTCGCGGGTCACCAGCATAATCGTGTCGTCGCCGGCGATGCTCCCCAGGACCGAGGGCATCACCGAGTGGTCGATTGCCAGGGCCAGGAAGTTCGCGGCCCCCGGCGGGGTCCGCAAGACGACCAGGTTTCCCGACGCCTCAGCAGTGACGAGTAACTCCGAGCACAGCCGGGACAGCCGGGAATCGAGGATTTCCTGGGTGACCCCGCTCTGCGGCGTCCGCCCGCCGCCTTCGGCGGGCACCGCGTAAACGAGAGTACCCTCGCCGGCACGGACCCGCACCGCACCGAGCTCCACCAGGTCGCGGGAGAGGGTCGCCTGGGTGACCAGGACGCCGTCGTCGGCCAGGAGAGCAGCCAGTTCTGCCTGGGACCGGACCGACTGCCCGGTGAGAATCGCCCTGATCCTCGCCTGGCGGGCGGTCTTGGTGGTGGGCTGGAGGGAGGTCATCGTCGGTCCATCAGCCAGACCATCAGGGCTTTCTGGGCGTGCAGCCGGTTTTCGGCCTCGTCCCAGACCACCGATTGGGGGCCGTCGATGACATCGGCGGCAATCTCGTAACCACGGTACGCGGGCAGGCAGTGGAGGACGACGGCGTCGGGGGCGGCGTGCGCCATCGCGGCCGCGTCCACCCCGTAGCTGCTGAACAGCTCAAAGGTTGCGTCCTTGGCTCCCGCGCTGTCCGGTTCCTGGCCCATGGAGATCCAGGTGTCGGTGGCGACGACGTCGGCGTCGGCAAGCGCGGTGGCAGGGTCGGTGGTGACCAGCACCGACCCACCCGTCTCGGCAGCCCGGGCAGTGGCCTGATCGATCACCGACTGCTGGGGAAGGTGCCCCTCGGGGCCGGCGATCCGGACGTGCATGCCAGCGGTGACCCCCGCGAGCAGGTAGGAGTTGGCCATGTTATTGGCAGCATCGCCCAGGTACGCGAGGCTGAGCCCCGCCAGGGTGCCCTTGTGTTCGCGGATGGTCAACAGGTCAGCGAGAAGCTGGCACGGGTGGTAGTCATCGGACAGCGCGTTGATCACCGGGACCTTCGACGCCGCGGCCATCTCTTCCAGCCCGGCCTGCGCGTAGGTGCGCCAGACGATGGTGGAAACCATCCGTTCGAGCACCTTGGCGGTATCGGTAATGGATTCCTTGTGGCCCAGCTGCGACTCCCCCGCCCCGATGATCAGTGGGACCCCGCCGAGGTCGGCGATGCCGGTGGCAAAGGAGACGCGGGTGCGGGTGGACGTCTTGTCGAAGATGACCGCGACGGTTTGACGTCCCGCGGTGGCTGCTCCGGCCGGGTCCAGGCCGGCGTAGGTGCTGCGCGAATACGGGGCACGCTTGAGCTCGGCGGCAAGGTCGAGGACTTCGGTCTGCTCGGCCTGGGTCAGGTCGGTGTCGACCAGGAAGTGGCGGGTCATGGGGTACGTTCCTTTGCGATATTCAGGATGCCGGGCAGCGCGGCGGTGAAGGTGGCAGCCTGCTCTGTGGTGAGGATCAGCGGTGGTGCCAGGCGCAGCGTGTGCGGGGTGGGAGCGTTGATGATGAAGCCCTGGAGTAGTGCTTCGGTCACGGCCGCAGCGGCGTAGTCACCGGTCAGGTCGAATCCGATCAGCAGCCCTTCACCGCGGACCTCGGTGACCAGCTCGACAGTGGCAAGCTCGGCGCGGAGCCAGGCTCCGACGTCGTGCGCGTGGCCGAGGAGGTCGGTGGCCTCGATGGTGTGCAGGGTAGCCAACGCTGCGGCCGTCGCGACGGGATTCCCCCCGAAGGTGGTGCCATGCTGGCCGGGGGCGAACAGGGATGACACCGCAGCGCCGAACGTGATCAGCGCACCAATAGGGAACCCGCCGCCGAGTCCCTTGGCAAGCGTCATGGCATCCGGCACGATGCCGCTGGGCTGATGGGCAAACCAGGACCCGGTGCGGCCGATCCCGGTCTGGACCTCGTCGAGGATCAGCAGCGCGCCAGCTCGGGTGGTGACCTCACGGGCGGCCTGCAGATACCCGGGAGGGAGCGGACGGACGCCAGCCTCCCCCTGGATGGGTTCGAGGATGACCGCTGCAACGGTCTCGTCGACCGCGTTCACCAGCGCCTCGATGCTGCCGAACGGCAGATGTTCGACGCCGCCGGGGAGCGGTTCGAACGGCTCACGGTAGGCCTGCTTCGCGGTCAGCGCGAGCGCCCCCATGGTGCGGCCGTGGAAGGCGCCGTCCAGGGCCAGGATCCGGGTGCGTGCGGGTTTGCCGTCCGCCGCTGGGGTGCTGTTGCGGCGCGCCAGCTTGAAGGCTGCCTCCACCGCCTCGGTGCCTGAGTTGGTGAAAAAAGCCTTCGAACCGGCGGGCGCCGCCGAGAGCTGCAGCAGTTTTTCGGCCAGGGCAATCTGGGTGGGGCTGGTGAAGAAATTCGACACATGACCCAGGGTGGCGAGCTGGCTGGAGATCACCGAGGTGACGAACGGGTGGGCGTGGCCCAGAGCGTTGACGGCGATACCGCCCAGCAGGTCGAGGTACTGGTTGCCGTCGGCATCCCAGACGGTGCAACCGTTGCCGCGGACCAGGACCCGCTGCGGGGTGCCGAAGACGCCGAGCAGCGAGGAGCTGTAACGCGCCAGCCAGTCAGCACCCGAGGCCTGCTGGTCGAGCACTTCGGCGAGCTGTTCCGTGTGGTTGAGATCAGTCATGATCCGTCCTCGTCCGGTACCACCTGGGTACCGATTCCGGCGGTGGTGAAGGTTTCCAGCAGCATGGAGTGGGCCAGCCTGCCGTCGACGATGTGCGCGCGCTCCACTCCGCCGTCGATGGCGGCGAGGCACGCGGTCATTTTCGGAATCATGCCCGACTCCAACTGCGGCAGCATGGCGCGCAGCTGGCCGGCGGTGAGGGAAGAGATCAGCGAGGACCTGTCGGGCCAGTTGACGTACAGCCCCTCGACGTCCGTGAGGATCACCAGTTTGGAGGCGTTCAGGGCCTGGGCCAGGGCCGCCGCGGCGGTATCGGCGTTGACGTTGAGGACCTGGTTGGTGCCTTCGCCGTCGTCGTCAATCTCCGGGGCGACCGTTGAAATCACGGGGATCCGGCCGGCCTCAAGGATGTCGAGGATGGCGGCCGGGTTCACGCCGACCACCTCGCCGACCAGGCCGAGGTCCACCTCGACGCCGTCGACGACGGTTCCGGTGCGGGTGGCTTGCAGGAGGCCGCCGTCCTCACCGGAGAGTCCGACGGCGTAGGGGCCGTGGGAGTTGATGAGACCGACCAGCTCGCGGCCCACCTGACCGGCGAGCACCATCCGGACCACGTCCATGGTGGCGGGGGTGGTGACCCGCAGGCCGCCCTTGAATTCGGACTCCATGCCGAGCCGTTGCAGCATGGAGCTGATCTGCGGTCCGCCGCCATGGACAACGACCGGGCGGATTCCGACGTGGTGGAGGAAGACGATGTCCTCGGCGAAGGCGCGGCGCAGGTCCTCGTTGACCATGGCGTTGCCACCGTACTTGATCACCATCGTGGTGCCGGCAAACCGTTGGATCCACGGCAGCGCTTCGATGAGGGTCTCTGCCTTGTCTTGTGCGGCAATGACTGAATTCATGGTGTCCTTCTGTTCTAAGCTGCCGCGGCGGGCAACCGTTACGACGAGTACGCCGAGTTTTCGTGCACGTATTCGTGCGTGAGGTCGTTGGTCCAGATGGTCGCGGTCTCGGTCCCGGCGTTGAGATCAATCTCGACCGTGACGTCGCGGCCCGTGAGGTCCACCAGGTCCCGTGAATCGCCGATGCCGCCGTTGCGGCAGATCTGCACCCCGTTCATGGTGACGTTCAACTGGTCCGGTTCGAAGGCCGCGTCGGTGGTGCCGACCGCTGCCAGCACCCGGCCCCAGTTGGGGTCGTTGCCGAAGATGGCCGTCTTGAAGAGGTTTGAGCGGGCCACCGATCGGCACACCGTTTCGGCGTCCTTCTCGCTGGCCGCGTTGACGGCGGTGATGGCGATGTCGTGGCTGGCACCTTCGGCGTCCTTGATCAGCTGCTGGGCCAGTGAATGGCAGACCCCGGTGAGCGCTCCCTCGAACTCCTGCAGGTCGGGGGAGACCCCGCTGGCGCCCGACGCGAGCAGGACCACCGTGTCGTTGGTAGACATGCACCCGTCCGAGTCGGTCCGGTCGAAGGTCACTCGAGTGGCCGCGCGCAGGGCCGTGGCCAGCTGTGCGGGATCGACAACAGCGTCGGTGGTGAGTACCACCAGCATGGTGGCCAGACCGGGGGCGAGCATTCCGGCGCCCTTCGCCATCCCGCCGATGGAGTATCCCTCGCTGGGGGCGTCGACTGAAGCCGGGTGCCTCGCGTTCTTTGGCACCGAATCGGTGGTCATGATGGCTTCGGCTGCGGCCTGCCCGCCGGCGGTGGACAGTTGGGCGACGGCGTCGCTGACGCCTGGCAGCAGCTTGTCCATGGGGAGCTGTTCCCCGATCAGCCCGGTGGAGCAGATGAAAACGTCACCCGAGGAGACCCCCAGCGCGTCGGCGACGTACTCGGCGGTGGCGTGAGTGTTCTGGAAGCCAACGGCCCCGGTGCAGGCGTTCGCTCCCCCGGAGTTGAGGACCACTGCATCGACCCGCCCGTCGGAAACCACCTGACGGGACCACTGCACGGGTGCGGCGGCAACCCGGTTGGAGGTAAACACTGCCGCTGCGTGCTGCAGGGGTCCGTCGTTGACAACGACCGCGACGTCGGGCTTGCCCGAGGATTTGAGTCCGGCGGCAGTGCCTGCGGCGCGGAATCCGGCCGGTGCGGTGATGCTCATGGTGCTACTCCCTGCAAGGTGAGCCCAGCGGTCTCCGGGAGTCCCAGGGCAATGTTCATGGATTGGATGGCCCCGCCGGCGGTGCCCTTGGTGAGGTTGTCGATCACGCAGGTGACAATCACGCGCCCGGCGTGTTCGTCGAACGCCAGCTGGAGGTTGGCGTAGTTGGAGCCGAGCACGGCCTTCGTGGCCGGCCAGTGGCCTTCCGGTAACACGGTGACGAAGGGTTCGTCGTCGTACGCTGCGGTCCAGGCATCCCGCAGCTGTTCGGCAGTGGTTCCGGGCATCACCTTGGCGGTGGCGGTGGTGAGAATGCCGCGGGCCATCGGTGCGAGGGTCGGGGTGAAGGACACCTGGACCTGCTGCCCGGCGGCAAGGGACAGCCCCTGCTCAATCTCGGGGGTGTGCCGGTGTGCGCCACCGACTCCGTAAGGGCTCATCCCCCCCATCACCTCGGACCCCAGCAGGTGCGGCTTGACCGCTTTGCCCGCGCCGGAGGTGCCCGACGCTGCAACGATAACGACGTCGTCGGGCTGCAGCAGCCCGGCCGCGAACCCCGGGGTGAGCGCCAGCAGCGAACTGGTGGGGTAACAGCCCGGGACGGCGACCCGGCGGGCGGAGCGCAGGAGTTCGCGGTGGTCGGGCAGCTCAGGGAGGCCGTACGGCCAGGTGCCGGCGTGGGCGGAGCCATAGAACTTTTCCCAGGCAGCCGGGTCGGAGAGGCGGTGGTCGGCGCCGGCATCGATCACGAGGGTGGTGTCGGGTAGCTGGGCGGCGATATCGGCACTGGCGCCGTGAGGCAGGGCGAGGAAAACCACGTCATGGCCAGCGAGGTTTTCCACTGTGGTCTCTTCAATCAGGCGGTTGCTCAGCGAGTGCAGGTGTGGTTGAAGTTCACCGAGACGCGATCCTGCACTGCTGTGGGCAGTGATCGCACCGATGGTCACCGAAGGATGGGAGACGAGCAGGCGGAGCAACTCACCGCCGGCGTAGCCGCTGGCACCCGAAACCGCCACTGAAATAGTCATGACCCAACAATACAACAGGAATATACAGAGGTCCACATAAATATGCACGAGGTGCTGCGAGGAGACCCGGTCGTTCTAGCATGGAAACACAGCACGCCAACAAAGGAGCCTCGATGCCAACAGCCATTGTTATCCAGCAAGCCGGAGGGCCCGAAGTACTCAAGGTGACCGAGGTGGATCGGCCCACACCAGCGGGCTCCGAGCTCCTGGTGCGGGTGGCCGCGGCAGGCGTCAACTACATCGAAACCTATCAGCGCAGCGGCTACTACCCGGTGGGCTATCCCTTCACCCCGGGCGCCGAGGCCGCAGGCCAGGTGGTGGCGCTGGGCCCGGAGGCGTCCGGCTTCGCCGTCGGCGACCGGGTGGCCTTCGCCGAAGGGAAGGGCACCTACGCCGAGTTCACCCTGGTGGAAGCCGACAAGGCCCTGCCGGTGCCCGAGGGCATCAGCCTCGAAACGGCAGCAGCGCTTCCGTTGCAGGGCATGACCGCGCACTACTTGATCAACACCACCTTCACCGTTCAGCTGGGCCAGACGGTCTTGACGCATGCCGGTGCGGGAGGCGTGGGCCTGCTCCTCATCCAACTGCTCAAGGCCAGGGGTGCCCGGGTGATCACCACGGTCTCCACCGACGCCAAGGAAGCGCTGGCCCGGGAAGCCGGAGCAGATGAAGTGCTCCGATATGAGGGCTTCGACACCGCCGTGCGGGAGCTCACCAACGGCGTCGGAGTGGATGTCGTGTACGACGGCGTGGGCCGGGCCACCTTTGACGGGTCGTTGGCGTCGCTACGGAAGCGCGGCACGCTGGTGCTGTTCGGCGCTGCGTCGGGGCCGGTTCCGGCGTTCGACCCGCAGCGGCTGGCGTCCGCGGGGTCGGTTCATCTCACCCGGCCGAAACTGCTCGATCACCTGCTGACCGTTGAGGAACGGCGCTGGCGCTCCTCGGAGCTGTTCGCCGCCGTCGTGGACGGCTCGCTGAAGGTCAGGATTGGCGCAACCTATCCCCTGGAAGCCGCTGCGCAGGCGCACGAAGACCTGGAGGCACGCAAAACCACCGGAAAAGTGCTGCTCGTTCCCTAGCACCCGGATTGACTGCCCGTGACCCGTGGGCAGTCCGGACGGTCCGGACGGTCCGGACTGTCCGGAACCGCGACCGGACCGCCCGGAACGGGCTAGCGCTGGACGGCTCCGTGGCGTTCGGCCGCCAGGTGGACCGCTGCGTCGCGGGCGCCGCTGGCCTCGTCGGCGGTCAGGGTCCGGTCCGGTGCCCTGAACCGCAGGGCGAAGGCCAACGACTTGCGCCCGTCCTCAATTCCCGCGCCGTCGTACACGTCAAACAGGTGCACGTCCTCGAGGAGCTCCCCCGCGCCTTCGCGCAGGGTCGACAGCACGACGTCGGCCGGCAGCCCGCCGTCGACCACCAGTGCCACATCCTGGGTGGTGGCAGGGAAGGTCGAGAGGTGCTTCGCGACAATCACATCCGGAGCGGCGTCGAACAGCAGGTCGGCGTTGATTTCCAGCGCCACGGTGCGGGCTGGCAGGTCTAGGGCGGCAAGAAGCTTCGGGTGAAGTTCGCCGGCATAGCCGAGCAGTTCACCGGTGCGCAGCGAAATGCGTGCCGTGCGACCGGGATGGAACACCTGGTGCTCCCCCTGCGTCACCTCAAGGTCGACGCCGACGACGTCGGCCATCAGCCGGACCGTGTCCAGGGCATCCGCCCAGTCCCACGGGCGTGGCTGATGGTTGGCGCCTGCCGGTGAGTCGTTGCCGGTGAAGACAGCAGCGATGGTCAACGGCTGGTCGGGCAGTCCGTCATAGAGGCCGTCCAGGATGTCCTCGGAAGGGCGGACACCCAACGGCGGAATGTCACGACTGCCGACGGCGTCCTGCGGCAGGAACACCAGGCCCGCCTCGTACAGGGCCAGATCCCGGAAGCCACGTGAATGGTTCCGTTTGGCGACTTCGATCAGTCCGGGCAGCACCGAGCGGCGCAGGTAGCCCAGTTCGGCGCTCAAGGGGTTGGCCAGTTTGATGGCGGGCTGTTCCGTCGCGTCGGCGGACCCGAAGGTGTTGTTGCTGTCCAGCGACACGAACGGGTAGGAGAGCACCTCGGTGAGGCCCGAGTCGGCCAGCGCCTGCAGCACGCGGCGGCGCTGCACCTGGACGCGGGACAGGCCGCTGCCGGGAGGTGCCACGGGAAGCCGGGACGGGATCTTGTCGTAGCCCACCAGCCGGGCGATTTCCTCGGTGAGATCGTCCTTGATCTGCAGGTCCTGCCGCCAGCTGGGCGCCGTGACGGTGTGACCGCCGTCGTGCGCTTCCACTACGGCCCCCAAATCGGTGAGGGCCCCGGTGATCTGCTCGTCGGTGAAGTCGATGCCGATCCGGCTGGCCGCGTAACCAGCAGGCAGGTCGATGACGACGGCGTCGGGCTGGGTGCCCACCTCGGTTCCGGCGTCGTCGGCGGTGCCACCGGCGAGTTCGACCAGCAAGTCCACCACGCGCTGGGCGGCGATGCCGGCAACCTGCCAGTCCACCCCACGCTCGAACCGCTTGGAGGCCTCGGACGGCAGCTTGTGGCGGCGGCGTGATCGCGCGATCGACACTTCATCGAAGTGGGCCGCCTCGACCAGCACCGTGCCGGTCGAGTCGGACACCTCCGTGTCGGCGCCACCCATGACACCGGCGATGCCGATGACGCCTGAACCGTCGGCAATCAGGAGGTCCTCGACGTCGAGCTTGCGGACCTTGTCGTCGAGGGTTTTGAGCGTCTCCCCCGGCGTTGCCCGCCGGACGACGATGCCGCCGGAGAGCTTGTCCTGGTCGTAGCAGTGAATGGGCTGACCCAGTTCGAGCATCACATAGTTGGAAATGTCGACGGGCAGGGAAATGGAACGGATCCCGGCGAGCCGGAGCCGGGAGGCCAGCCACGGCGGCGTGGGACGGCTCGTATCGACGTTGCGGACGGTGCGGGCGACGAACCTGTCACAGCCCGGGTTGCCGTAGATCGGCGACTCGTCGCTGATGGTGACCGGGTAACCACCGGACAGAGCCGCGGGCGCGGTGACCTGGGCTGCGGGGTCGGTGAAAGCGGTCCCGGTGGCATGGGCGTACTCACGGGCAACGCCGCGGATCGAGAAGCAGTAGCTGCGGTCCGGGGTGACGTTGATTTCGGCGGCCTGGTCGTAGAGACCCAGCAGGTCCATGGCATCGGAGCCCACCTCCGGGTCGAGTCCGAGGGTGGAGAGCACCAGGATGCCGTCGTGATCGTCGCCGATGCCAAGTTCGCGCACCGAGGCGATCATGCCGGCGGAGACGTGGCCGTAGGTTTTGCGGGCGGCGATGTGGAAGTCGCCGGGCAATACGGCGCCCGGCAGGGTGACCACCACCTTGTCACCCTCGACGAAGTTGTGGGCGCCGCAGACGATGCCCTGCACCCCCGACGGGTCGATGCCCTCGGTGGTCAGCGTCTGGGGCTGGCCTTCGGGGACAACGCGGACCTGACACCAGTTGATGGTTTTGCCGTTGGTCTGCGGCTCCTTGACCACCGAGAGCACCTGGCCGACGACGACGGGCCCGGACAGGGTGTCGGTGGGACGGTGCACGGCCTCTTCCTCAAGGCCGACCTTGACCAGTTCAGCCATTACGTCTTCGGCGGTGGCACCGGCTGGGACCTGTGCGAATTCACGCAACCAGGAAAGTGGAATACGCATGCTTAGATCTCCATCCCGAAGTGCTCGCTGAACCGTACATCGCCCTCAATCATGTCCCGCATGTCGCCTACCTCGTTGCGGAACATCAGGGTGCGTTCAATGCCCATGCCGAAGGCGAACCCGGAGAATTCCTCGGGGTCGATGCCCGCAGCGCGCAGCACATTGGGGTGGACCATGCCGCAGCCACCCCACTCGATCCACTGCGGCCCACCCTTGGCGCCGGGGTGCCAGATGTCGAGTTCGGCTGATGGTTCGGTGAACGGGAAGAAGTTCGGGCGCAACCGGATCTGGGCGTCGTCGCCGAACATCAGCCGGGCGAAGTGCTCCAGGGTGCCGCGCAGGTCGGCCATGCTGAGGTTCCGGTCGATGGCCAGGCCTTCGAACTGGTGGAACACGGGCGTGTGGGTGGCGTCGAGCTCATCGGTGCGGAACACTTTGCCGGGGCACAACACGTACAGCGGCAGCGGACGTTCCAGCATGGACCGCACCTGGACGGGTGAGGTGTGGGTGCGCAGCAGCAGGTGCGCCTCGGGAGGCTCCACGAAGAAGGTGTCCTGCATGTCACGGGCCGGGTGGTCTGGTTTGAAGTTCAACGCGTCGAAGTTGAACCACTCCGACTCCAGCTCGGGTCCTTCGGCGATTTCCCAGCCCATGCCCACGAAGATGTCGCTGACGCGTTCCTGCAGGGTGGACAGCGGGTGGCGTGCACCCGCACGCCGACGTCGCGGTGCGGCCGTCACATCCACCGCCTCCTCAACGAGGATGCGGGCGTCACGTTCGGCTTCCAGTTCAGCCGTCCGGGCGGCGAGCGCGGCGTTGATTCTGCCGCGCGCCGGCCCGATGTTCTTGCCGGCCGCAGCCTTCTCGTCCTTGGCGAGGGCACCGATGCCCCGGTTCGCGAGGCTGAGTGGCGATTTGTCGCCGGTATGGGCGATTCGCACCTGCTTAAGCCCGTCAAGATCGGCCGCGGCTGCAATGTCGTCGAGCGCGCGATCAACGGTCGCGCGAATCGCCTCGGCATCAAGCGGGGAAGGAACGTCGACGACGGCGGACGTTGCGTGCACGGGTCCGCCCGGCGGTGTGGAGTCAGACATCGAGATGTTCATACCTTCAGTGGTGGTGGGCAACTGGTGTTTCACCGCGGATCCGGTGACCGTTGGCAGACGGTGCAAGTCTAGCTAACACCGGTGCTGAGTCCCCAATGGGCACCTGTCACTCCCGTACTAGGATGATTCCCATGGTCCCGGCCCACAGAATGCGATGGCTGCTCAACTGGCTGAACCTGTCCACCGCGGCGGGGCTGATGCTGGCGAAATCGAAACGGTGCGACCTCCGCCCTGGCCCCGAGGGGCTCCTCCTCGCTTTCAGCTACACCGGCACCCTGCCGGTGGCGCGTGCCTTCACCGTGGGAAACGTCATCCTGTTCCGCGGGTCGGCCTCGGAGGGGGCACCCCGCCCGGCGCTCCTTGCCCACGAAGCCCGGCACAGCACCCAGTACGCCATCTGTCTGGGGTTGCCCTTCCTGCCGCTTTACTTCGCGGCGGCGGCTTTTTCCCTCCTGCGTACCGGTGATCCTGCATCCCTGAACCTTTTTGAGCGGCGCGCGGGATTGGCCGATGGTGGGTATGTTCAGCGACCAGTGCGGCCGCTTGCCACGACACTTTCCGCCGTATTCGGGAAAAGGGGAGCACCGTGACGTTGGGTACCGACGTTCCAACCATCACGGTCACCGGTACCGGCTCGG
>NZ_ALPM01000084.1:0-4952 GCF_000294595.1 Arthrobacter sp. TB 23
GCCTGCACCTCGGCGTCGGGGTGGAGGTACGCCGTCCGACGGCCCCGCAGGCGTATCTCGGGGCCGCCGACGCTGCTGTCAGGGTGTTCGATGCCCTGGACTCCCTCCGGCTTCAGTCACTTCAACGGGCCACCCACCAGATCGGGCTGCGCGCGGAAATCCTGTGGGGCGAGAACCAGGAGCAGCGGGTCACCGGGTATGTCGCGTCACAGGATCTCAACCTGTCGATCGGTGACCTATCGTCAGCGTCAGCCGTACTTGAGGCTGTGGTGCAGGCTGGCGGCGACGATGCCCGGATCAGCTCTCTGTCGTTCGGCTTCTCCGATCCGGAGGCCAGGGCTGCCCAGGCACAGGAGGCCGCCTGGCAGGATGCACTCGCCCGGGCCCGCCGCTGGGCCGAACTGGCGGGATGCGTCCTCGGCACAGTGGAGGAAGTATCCGAGGTGGCGGGACACTCTCCGCGTCCCCTGATGCGCGAAGTGATGTTGGCTGAGCAATCAGCGATGCCCGTCGAACCAGGCGAGGCCGACGTCGTCTGTAGCGTTACGGTCCGCTGGCGGATCGCACCTGCGGCCTAGCTTCGCGGGTGGCTACCTGACCTAGTGTTCCGCCCCGGCGGCCAGGCGCAGGTCCGACGTCGTCTGCTGGCTCGTCAACGCGATGAGGCGAAGCGCGGTTGCCATCTCGGCAACGGGCATTCCCGGAACCCCGTGAACTGCTGCCTGTTCCACGGAATAGGGAACATGGATGAAACCACCCCGAGGACCGTCACTCTTGCGGTCGGTCGTGGTGGCCAGCTGGTCCATGAGCCCGTAAAAGACGTGATTGCACACATAGGTGCCGGCGGTCTGGGAAATTTCAGCGGCAATGCCAGCCTCGATCAAGTCCTGCAACGCCTGCTTGATCGGCAGGGTCGAGAAATACGCCGCCGGTCCGCCGACCCGAATCGGGGCATCGATGGGTTGGTTGCCTTCATTGTCGGGGATGCGGGCGTCGTCGATGTTGATCGCGACGCGTTCCAGCGAGATCCTCGTTCGCCCGCCGGCCTGACCCACGCAGAACACCAGTCTGGGGCGGTGCAGGGACACCGCAGCACGCAGGATGGCGATGCTTTCACCAAAGGTGCAGGGCAGCTCGACCGCAAATGCATCGACCCCGTCAGCACGCAGGTCCTCGGCGGCCTGCTGCGCCGCCTGCCAGGACGGGTTGACTGTTTCGCCGCCGAACGGCTCGAATCCGGTGAGCAGAATCATGGGTCAAGCCTAGGCGACGCCCCACCCGAGTGGCGTAGGCGCACAGTAGTGGTTGCCCAACACCGCGTCCTCGGGTGCGCCACTCTTCTGGGCCGGGCACCGGCGGCCCGGTCAGGCGAGGAACGCGGTCAGCCCCTCGATCAGCCGTTGCACGTCGTCGAGGTTGGTGTAGGGCGCCAGACCCACCCGGAGCCCGCCCGCCGCTCCCAGCCCCAGCACGCCGACCGCTTCAATCGCATAAAAGTTGCTGGCGGGCACCAGGATGTCACGTTCGGCGAGGAACTGGCTGGCCGCGGCAGCGTCGTGGCCGTCGAAGGTGAGCAGCAGCGTCGAGGTCCGGACGGCGGCCCGGGAGTGGACTGTCACGGCCGGCAGCTGGGCTATTGCCGCCTCAAGAAGCGCCAGGAGTGACGCCTCATGCCGTTCGATGTCGGCGTGGGCTGCGGTGAGCTGTTCCCGGCGGGACCCGNCCCGCCGTCGCCCAGGGTCGCCGTGAAGTCGATTGCCGCCGTCGTGCCAGCCATGATCTCGTACGGCAGGGTGCCAAGTTCAAAGCGTTCAGGGACCGCGTTGGTGGAGGGCAGCAGCTTCTCGGGCAACAGCGCCTCCAGCAGGGCTGGCGCGGCGGCGAGCACACCGCAATGGGGGCCCAGGAACTTGTAGGGCGAGCAGACGAAGAAGTCGGCGCCCAGCGCCCGCACATCCACGGCAGCGTGGGCGGCGTAGTGGACACCGTCGACGAACAGGAGGGCACCGGCGTCGTGCACCATCCCGGCAATAGCACGGATGTCGGGCATGGTCCCGAGCAGGTTCGATGCTGCTGTGACGGCGACGAGCCGGGTGCGGGGGCTCAGCGCCTCCCGCAGTTCGTCCAGGCGCAATTCTGAGGTCTCAGGGTCGAAGCTGACCCAGCGGATGGTGGCGCCCCGCCGCTCGGCGGCCTGAACCCACGGCCGGACGTTGCAGTCGTGGTCCAGACGGGTCACGACCACCTCGTCGTCTGGCCCCCAGCCGGTGCTGAGGTGCTTGGCGAAGTCGTAGGTGAGTTGGGTGGCACTGCGGCCGTAGACAATCCCGGACGGGTCCGCGTTGAGGAAATCCGCCATCGCCGACCTGAAGCTGAGGACCGCCTGATCAGCGTTGCGTTCGGAGGCGACTGAGCTCCCCCGAATGGACAGCGGACCGGTGAGCGTATCAGCGATCGCCTGCCCCACGACGCGCGGTGTCTGGGTTCCGCCCGGACCATCAAAATGGGCGATCCCGGAGGCCAGGGACGGGAAGTGTGAACGCAGGCTCTCGACGTCGAGGGGCATGAGGTCCTTTCGGATGGCTGGCAGACGTTGCTCAAGCCTAAGGGGGAAACCCGCGAGAGGTGGGCAGGACTCTACCGCCGCTACCCGGACGCTTGTACGCTGTGCAACAGAACCCGTCGATGCACTTGCGGCCCGAAGGCTGGAGCCTCGGGGAACGCTGCGGAAACCACCGCGTCGTTGTCGTCGGGCTGGTGAACGGACACATTATGGCTGACGCAACCGATCCGGTCATTGCTGTGCGGGGGCTGGGGAAGGTATTCGGAAAAACCCACGCACTGGACGGTCTCGACCTGTCGGTCGGCGCCGGTGAGGTGCATGGGTTTCTTGGCCCAAATGGGGCAGGGAAGTCGACCACCCTGCGGATCCTGCTCGGCCTCATTCGGCCCTCCTCGGGCACTGTCACCGTCTTTGGTGCCGATCCGTGGCGTGAACCGGTCCGCACCCACCGGGATCTCGCCTATCTGCCCGGGGACGTGAGTCTCTGGCCCAACCTGTCCGGTGGAGAGGTCATCGATCTCCTCACCGGGCTGCGCGGTGGCGCTGATGAAGCCTTGCGGACCCGCCTGATCGATGACTTCGAGTTCGATCCACGGCGAAAGAGCCGCACCTATTCGAAGGGCAACCGGCAGAAGGTTGCCCTCATTGCGGCATTCGCGCGGCCTGCCCGGCTATACGTCCTGGATGAACCGAGCTCAGGGCTGGACCCGATCATGGAGTCGGTGTTTCGCCGGGAGATCCGGCGGGTGCACGACGACGGCGCCACCGTGCTGCTCTCCAGCCATATCCTGAGCGAGGTGGAACAGCTCTGTGACCGGGTGACGATTATCCGTTCGGGCCGGGTGGTCGAGTCGGGCTCGCTGGCCGAACTCCGGCACCTCAAGTTGACCCACTTTCGGGTGGAGGGAGTCGACGCCGGACTCCTGGCCCGCCTTCCGGGTGTCCAGGACGTTCACGACGACGGCCTGGCCGCCGAATTCGAGGTGGAGGCCGCCAATCTCCCGTCCGTCCTGGAGGGAATCGCTGCCGTCAGGCCCACCGGTCTGACCATTTCCCCGCCATCACTCGAGTCGCTGTTCCTGCGCCACTACGCCGAGCCATCCTGATGTCCGAAATTCTCCGGCTTGCGTTGGCGCAGCTCCGGCGGGACCGGATTCTGCTGCCGATCTGGATCCTGGGCATTGCCTTGCTGGGTTATGTCACAGCCACCGCGGTGGCCAGCGAGTTTAGCGAGACGGGTGACCGGCGGGCGATCATCGCCGTGGCTGCAGCGAACCCTTCACTGCTGTTCCTGCGCGGGCTGCCGGACGGTTTTAGCCTTGGTGCGGTGGTGTTTTTCCAGGGGTTTGCGTTCACCGCCCTGTTGGCGGGCTTGATGAGTACGTTCCTGGTCATTCGCCATACCCGCGCCGACGAGGAACTGGGGCGTGCGGAACTCATCGGGTCCACACTGCTCCCCCGTGCCGCACCGCTCGCCGCCACGCTGCTGGTGGGCGGCGCCGCAAACCTCCTGCTTGCCGGTTGCGTGGCGGCCAGCTTCCTGGCTGCTGGGCTGCCATCCCCCGGGTCCATCACGGCTGGTCTTGCCGTCGGCGCAGTGGGACTGTTTTTTGTCCCGGTGGCGGCCCTAGCCGCACAGGTGATGCCGTCGGGGCGCAGCGCCAACGGGGTAGCCTCAAGCCTGGTGGGTGCTGCCTACCTGCTACGAGGTATCGGCGACGCAATCGGTACGCCCAGTGCGGACCTCACCCAAGTCACGAGTGGCTGGATTTCGCTGATGTCGCCGATCGGGTGGGGACAACGTTCCCGACCCTTCACCACGGCGGACACTGCGCCGCTATTCGTGCTTGCGGTGGCCGCAGTTGCTGTAGGTGCGGCGGTCCTGATTATCAGGGACCGCCGGGACTTGGGCGCCAGTCTGTTTCCTGAGCGGGCAGTAGCCTCTCGCGGAAGGCTCACGTCCTTCCTCGGTTTGGCGTGGATTCTGCAGCGTCCCACCCTCGTTGGCTGGTGTTGTGGCGCAGCTGTACTGGGCGGCCTTGCCGGCGGGCTCGCACCAGTGGTCACCGATGCGGTGGCTGGCAACACCTCCCTCGAAGAGCTGATCGGACGGCTGGTCCCCGGCAGCCGGACGGATATAGTCGACGTTTTTACCACCGCCCTGCTCGGCATCGCCGGTGTCCTCGCTGCCGCCGCTGGCATCCAGGGGATTCTCAGGTTGCGGGCCGAGGAAACCGAGGGCAGGGCGGAACTGCTTATGACGGTGCCGAAGTCCAGGACCCGCTGGCTTGTCGCCAATCTCCTGTTGGCTATCGCTTCCGCGACCGTGGTGGCGGCTGTCGCAGGAGCTGCTGCCGCCGTCGGGCTGTCGCTGGCTGGCTCGGCAGGG
>NZ_ALPM01000085.1:0-17318 GCF_000294595.1 Arthrobacter sp. TB 23
GAGCCTCGTCCATGTACCAGCGGCCGCGATTTTCATCGCCGCACCCGCTGTCATCTTCGCCGCTGTTCCCCGGTGGAGTGTAGGGGCCGGTTGGGGCCTTCTGACGGGCGGGCTGGTGCTCGGCCAGTTTGGCGAGTTGCTGGGCCTGCCGGAGTGGCTGCAGGCAGTGAGCCCGTTTCATCATTCCCCGGCCATGCCGGTTGAAGCTTTCGATCCCGTCCCGATTGTGGTGATGGGCCTCGTAGCGGTTGGGGGTGCAGTCCTCGCCGCGTACCTCATCCGGCACCGCGATTTCACTGGCTGAACCAACCCCTTCCCTCCTAGATCCCGACATCCCGTCGTTGCAAGGCGACCGCGCTGAGTCCGGCGAGCGCCGCCGAGATACCCCATAGCCAGGCGGCAGCACCCCAGTCCGCCCCATTGGCCACCGGCGAGTTTCCATACGCCCAGTGGTAGGGCGAGAGGTTCAGCAGCCACTGAAGGTCGGGGCTTTGGCGTCCGACGGCGTTGAAGACGTAGCTCAGCACCGCAACCCCGGCGCCGGCCGCAAGGCCATAAAGCCTCCTGCCGCTCACCGCCCCGACAAACAGGGCGGCCATCCCACTGAGGAGCGCGAGTCCCCCCGAACAGGACCGTCGCACCAAAGAGGTCCTGAGTCTGAATCCCCAGCTCAGCGGGCTCGTTGAGGAGCAGCACGAGGATGAAGACGACGGCCGCGAGCGCGACAGTGCGCACCGCAATCGCCAGGGCCCGCTCCAACACCACCTGGGGTCTGGTGACCGCGTGCGCCAGCGTCAGTTCCAACTGGCCGGACTCCTCATCACCGGCCACTGCCGACGCACCCCAGGACACCGACGCGATGGTCAGGAGCAGGAAGCCGATCAGCCCAAAGATGGTGGCCTGCGTGTACCCGGGACCCGAGGCGATCTGATCATAGTTCAGTGCTCTGGTCATCTCCGGAGGGAGCGCGTTGATCATGTCCTGCATCTCGTCGCTGTTCCCGAGGGAAGGAAACAGTGGCAGGTATACCAGGATGGCGGCGGCGAGCCCCACGGCCCAGGCCAGGGTGGATCGCCAGTGATCAAGCAGCGCGCGCCTGAACAACGGCAGGATCCTGGCTGGGTCGGTCCGGTCGTCCCGGGTGGCTGGCGGTGCCGAGTGACTCATGACCGGCTCCGCTCGCTGAATCCACGGGGGCCGGCCACGTCACCGCGGCGACCGGAGGCACCGGCAGCACTGGCAGCGCCCGTCCCGCCGGTGCCTCCGTTCCTGCCGGTGCCATCGTTCCTGCCGGTGCCATACAGGGTGAGCACTGATTCCTCGAGATCGGGTTCTTCGATGACCAGATCGGCGAGTTGGAGCGGTGCCAGGGCACGGATCAACGGCCGGATGGCACCCTCGTGGGTGGCCGAGATTTCGGTGAGCTCGCCGGCCGTCTGAACTTCGATGGTGTGCAACCCCGGTACGTGCCGGAGCAGCAGCTCCAGCTCGGGCCCGGGGACACCGGTCACCGCGATCCGGATCTGGCGGTGGGCACCCTCCCGGAGGACTGAGACGCTTGAGACCTGGACGATGTCGCCGTCGCGCAGGATAGCGACCCTGTCCGCGGCCTGCTGGACCTCGCTCAGGACATGTGAACTCAGGAAGATGGTCTGCCCCCGCTGCTGGGCTTCGCGCGGGAGTGCCCGGAACTCCTGCTGCATAAGCGGGTCGAGGCCACTGGTTGGTTCATCCAGAATCAACACTTCGGGGTCATGCATGAAAGCCTGCACGAGCCCCAGCTTCTGTTTGTTGCCTTTGGACAGTTTGCGGGTGTGGCGGTCCAGGTCCAGGTTGAAGCGTTCCGCCAGCTCGTCCGCTCGCCCCGGCCGCACCGCACCGCTGATGGCCGCATAGTGCGCCAGCAGCCAGCGTCCGGTGATCCGTTGCTCAAGGAATAGCTCACCCGGCAGGTAACCGATTTTGCGCCGCAGTTTAGGTCCCGCAGCGCCCGGATTCTCACCCAGAATCCTGATACTCCCGGCGCTCGGTCTGATGATGTCGAGCAGGCACCGCATGGTGGTGGTTTTTCCTGCACCGTTGGGCCCGATAACGCCGAAGACTTCGCCGCGTTCCACCCCAAAATCGATGCCGTGCAGGACATCCCGGCGACCAAACGATTTCCGGAGGCCCTTGACCTCGATCACCTGGCCCATGGCACGCACCACCTTCCTGAGTTCACAGCTTACAAGCAGTCCTCCCCCAACCCCAGTAGAACGTATGTTCTAATATATTCATGCGATGGGCTGGACAGAGTACGACGACGACGGCGCCGGCTCCTCAGGAGCCGCTGCTGCCCCTGAGCGGCCTGGTCCGGACTGTCAGGACGCCAGAATTTGCGGGCATCACGTTCCACGAGGTGCTCGCCAAGTCGGCGCTGAACCGGGTCCCCGGCAATTCCAGCATGCCGTTCCACTGGACCATCAACCCCTACCGCGGTTGCTCCCACGCCTGCGTCTACTGTTTCGCTCGAAAGACCCACAGCTACCTGAACCTCGACACTGGGCTGGACTTCAACTCCCAACTGGTGGTCAAGACCAATGTGGGTGAAGTGGTGCGCCGCGAACTGTCCCGCCGGTCCTGGCAGCGGGAACATGTCGCGATGGGCACCAACACCGATCCGTACCAGCGGGCCGAGGGCCGCTACCGGCTGATGCCCGACATCATCACCGCGCTCGCCGATTCGGGGACACCGTTCTCCATCCTCACGAAGGGCACCCTCCTGGCACGGGATATCCCGCTCCTGAAGAAAGCGTCTTCAGCGGTACAGATTGGAATGGGAATCTCGCTCGCCATTATCGACCCCGCCCTAGCCCATGCGGTGGAACCCGGTACACCCAGCCCCAAGGCACGGCTCGAGCTGATCAGCCGCCTGCGCGACGCTGGATTGCCCTGCGGGGTTCTGGCAATGCCGATCCTGCCGTGGCTGACCGACGATGACGAGTCACTCGATGCATTGTTTGGCGCCCTGGCCGCTGCCGGTGCCACCGGAGTCTCGGCGGGCGCCCTTCATCTACGGCCCGGGGCCCGGGAGTGGTACCTGGAATGGCTGGCGGAGAATCACCCGGCGCTGGTGGGCCGGTACCGGCGCCTGTATCGCGGCGGGAGCTATGCATCCAAGGAGTACCGCACCTGGCTGTCGGGGCGGATTCGGCAGCACCGGGCTAATCACGGGTTCACCTCCGGGGCGCAGTTCTTTCGAGAGCTTCAGCCAGGACCTCCCGGAGTCAGCGAAACGGCTGCTACGTCTACCGTGCGCCCTGCACACGCTACGGATGCGGAGCCGACACTGTTCTAGAACCGGCACTGTTCTAAAGCCAGCACTGTTCTAAAGCCAGCACTGTTCTAGATGCGGCGCGAGAGCTCCCCAATCTACTGTTGAGCCGCTCCGGCATGGCAGGTCTGCGTCAGCACCGCGTCAACGATGGGGCGGTCGGCAGGGATCCAGGCGAGGTCGGCCAACTCAGTGGAACCGGCAAGGGGAACCCAGGAGAGAACATCGTGGTCTTCCAGCGGTCGGGGTTCACCGGTGGTGACCTCGGCTAGCCAGACCCGCATGACGGCGCGTTCGTTCAGCGCCCAGCCACCGGGTACCGGCCCGACGATCTCAGCACCGAGCTCAACTTCGACCCCAAGCTCCTCCAGGAGCTCCCGATGCAGTGCGGCTGTGTCCGTTTCCCCCGCCTCGACCTTCCCCCCGGGGAATTCCCACATGCCGGCGAACTGCTCGGGCGCCGTGCGACGGGCGGCAAGCAGCCGGGTGGGGTGAGTCAGGGAATCGACGATCGCTGCGCCGACAATCTGGCGGGGTAACTGGTCAGCTGGCACGAACCGAGTGTAGCTGGCGGTACCGGCCCGGCTACAGTTGAAATAGACAACGGCGTCGATGCGTTGCGCTCTACAGAGCAACGCCACCAACACCATCTGATGCCGAAACGAGTTCCATGTCTGACGCCCGACGCACCCTCACCCCACGGCAGCTGAACTTCGCCATCATCGCCCTCGCCATGGGCGGCTTCGGTATCGGCACCACCGAGTTCGCCATCATGGGTCTCCTGCAGGAGATGGTGGGCGACCTTGATATCTCCATTCCCGAGGGTGGGCATGTCATCTCGGCCTACGCGATCGGCGTCGTCATCGGCGCTCCCCTGCTCGCTGCCCTCGGCGCCCGGTTGCCCCGCAAAGGGATGGCGCTGGGGCTGATGGTTCTCTTCACCGTCGGGAACCTGTCGTCCTATTTCGCCGCCGACTACGGCTGGCTGTTGTTTTCCCGTTTCATGTCGGGTCTCCCCCACGGCGCGTACTTCGGCATCGCGGCTGTCATTGCCGCGTCCCTCTCGGCGCCCACGCGCCGGGCGCACGCCGTGGCCATGGTGATGCTGGGGCTCAGTATCGCCAACGTCATCGGGGTACCGTTCGCCACCTGGTTGGGTCAGATGTTCGGGTGGCGGACCATGTTCCTTCTGGTCGGTGTCATTGGGGTGGTCACTATCTGGATGATTTCCCGCAGCGTCCCTCACCAGCAGGTCCTGCAGAATGCGAGTATCCGCCGCGAGCTGGGCGCCTTGCAACGTGGCCAGGTGTGGATGACGCTGCTGATCGGCACAGTTGGCTTCGGCGGTTTCTTCGCTGTCTACTCCTACATCTCCCCGACCATGACCGAGGTCACGGGCCTCCCCGAAGCGACCTTGCCGTTCGTCGTTGCCCTCTATGGTCTGGGCATGGTCACCGGGAACATTATTGGCGGCCGCCTGGCCGATATTTCCGTGATGGGCACCATCTACTGGGTGATGGGCGTGATCGCCGCCGCGCTGGTGGCGTTCTCCTTCGCCGTTCAATGGGCGCCAACCGCCCTGCTGTTCGTCTTCCTGGTCGGTGCGATTGGCGCCATGCTGATTCCGTCGCTTCAGGTCCGCCTGCTCGACGTCTCCCCTGACGCGCCGTCCCTCGCCTCGTCCCTGAACCATGCAGCGCTCAATATTGCCAACGCCCTGGGCGCGTTCCTGGGCGGCGCGGTGATCGCCGCTGGCTGGGGGTACACGGCTCCGGCACTGGTCGGTGCGGTGTTGGCCGTCATCGGGCTTGCTGTGGCCTTGGTCAGCGGGCGGATGGACCGGGGAACCAGGACGCCCCGGCCGACTGAACATTCGGCGGTCGGCCAGGGCCTCAGCTGAGGCGCTGCGCCCTCGCGGAGGCGTAAAGGCAGACGGTTGCGGCGGTCCCCACATTGAGGCTTTCCGCCCGACCATAGATGGGCACTGCCACCCGGTGGTCCGCGCCCTTCAAAACGACGTCGGGCAGCCCCTGCGCTTCGTTACCGAAGAGCCAGGCCGTCGGGGCTTCCAGTCGAGCTGCACTGCTCCCGTCCCCAGCGTTCTCCGCTGAGGGTGCCAGCCGCCGTCGTGCACTGCCTTCCTGCAGGGTGTCGAGGTCGACGTCGCCGTAACCGTCGGCTGCCAGCACGGCGATCCCGCGCTCCCGCAGCGAGGTGAGCACCAGGTCAAGGTCGGCGCCCAGAACCACCGGCAAGTGAAACAGTGACCCGACAGTTGACCGGACAGCCTTCGGGTTGTAAAGGTCAACGCTCGACGACGTCAACACCACCGCGTCGGCGCCAGCGGAATCGGCTGCTCGCAGAATGGTTCCCGCGTTGCCGGGATCGCGCACTTCCACCATCACGGCAACTAGCCGGGGCTCCCTGGCGAGCATCGCTTCGAGCGGGACATCGACAAACGAACACACCGCGATGACACCCTGCGGCGTCACCGTCGAAGACATTGCGGCCAGCACTTCCTCAGTCACCAGCCGTGGGGCTGGCTGTCCTTCGAACAGTCCAAGCTCGGCGTGCCGGTCCAGGCATTCCTCGGTGATGAACAGTTCCTCGATGACCTCCGGCTCGCCCGCAGCGTGGCGCGCCGAATGCAATGCCAATGCTTCCCGAACGGATTGAGGCCCCTCGGCGAGAAACCGGCCCTGCCTTAAACGGGCCGGACGCCCAGCGAGCCGAGCCACTTCCTTGACCCGATCAGCTCGGGGGTTGGTCATGGGCGGTGCCGCTGGGCGTCCGGTGTTAGTCATGTACTGATGTTCTCAGTATTTTGGGTCTTCCCCGTAATCCGGGTGAGACCGAACCGAGAAGGGTAAAACGAAAGGTTAGGCGCTTGCCTTGGCTGGCGCCTTGGTGGCTGACGCCTGGGCGCCGGCTGGTGCTGAGGTGTCAGCAGGCAGCGAATCCTTGGCAATCTGTACCAGTGCGGAGAACGCGTTGGCGTCAGATACTGCAAGCTCGGCCAGCATACGGCGGTCAACCTGGATCTCGGCGGCCTTCAGGCCCTGGATCAGACGGTTGTAGGTCAGGCCGTTGGCGCGGGACGCTGCATTGATGCGCTGGATCCAGAGGCGACGGAAGTCACCCTTGCGCTTGCGACGGTCACCGTAGCTGTACACAAATGAGTGCAGCAGCTGCTCTTTGGCCTTGCGGTACAGGCGTGAACGCTGCCCACGGTAGCCCTTCGCCCGCTCGAGAATTACCCGACGCTTCTTGTGGGCGTTTACCGCCCGCTTCACACGTGCCACGTGCGTACTCCTTCAGTAGATCTACCGGGTGATGATGTTCAGCGCTGTCCTGCAGTGTGCAGGAGACTGGCGCAAGCCCGGTTAAGTGGTTTGGGTGAGTTAGATGCCGAGCATCTTTTTGATGACCTTGGTGTCGGCCTTCGAGACGATCTTGTCGCTACCGAGACGGCGAGTCAGCGTGGAGGGCTTGTGCTCCAGGTAGTGGCGGCGGTTAGCCTGCTGGCGCTTGAGCTTGCCGCTTCCGGTCAGCTTGAAACGCTTCTTGACACCACTGTGGGTCTTCATCTTCGGCATGAGAACCGATCTCCTTTGGTTTCCACCAGCTGTTGCAGGCGGGTCGTACGGCACCCGCGGGGGTGCCTGCGGGTTTATTCGGGCGCCTGGCGGCTCCGGGGGACGTAATCCCTAGTCGGAGGTTCCGGGCTTAGGCCGGCTCGGCGTGCTCCGGGGAGCTGCCTTGCTGGCAGGTTTGGGTGTTGCTGGCTTGGGCATGGCCATCGGCTTGGGAGCCGCGGTTGGCTTCGGCGCTGCAGCGGGCTTGGGAGCAGCTGCTGGTTTCTCAGCTGCCTTCGCACCGGCCGCCTTGGCTGGAGCCTTCGGTGCTTCAGCAGCGGCTTTCTCGGCAGCTTTCGCTGCCTTGGCTGCCTCGGCTGCTGCGACTTCCTGATCCGCCTTGTCCTGGATAGCCTTCTCGCGGTCGACGATTTCCTGCGCCGCGGCCTCCTTGGCTGCAACTTCGGCCGCAATCACTTCCTGTGCTGCGGCTTCTTCGGCCGCCTCCTGGGAAGCGGTGGTTGAGTAGCCGTCAGGCAGCAGGTCCGCGAGGCTCTGCGTCATGGGCGCCTTGTCCGGGGTGGTATCCACCTTCTCGGTACCAGCCTTCACTGCCTCATTCGCAGCCTTGGCATCGGCGCGCTGGGTAGCGCGTCGCGCTTCAGCCTTTGCCTCAGCCTTGTTCTTGACCGGACCAATGACCATGACCATGTTGCGACCGTCGATGCGGGGGGTCGATTCAACGATTCCCACCTCGGCAACGTCCTCAGCGAACTTCTGCAGCAGGCGAATACCCATTTCGGGTCGCTGCTGCTCGCGTCCACGGAACTGAATCATGGCCTTGACCTTGTCGCCTGCGCCCAGGAAGCGCATTGCATGTCCGCGCTTGGTCTCGTAATCATGAGTGTCAATCTTCAGGCGGAACCGGATCTCCTTGAGAACGGTGTTCGTCTGGTTCTTGCGCGCCTCACGAGCCTTGACCGCGGCCTCATACTTGTACTTGCCAAAATCCATGAGCTTGGCAACCGGAGGCTTGGCCTGCGGTGCAACCTCAACAAGATCCAGGTCTGACTCGGAGGCAAGACGGAGAGCATCCTCAATACGGACGATGCCTACCTGTTCGCCCGCAGGTCCTACCAACCGCACCTCTGGGACGCGGATACGATCATTGATTCTTGGCTCGCTAATGTGTTGCTCCTGAAATCTTTGAAGTAATACCACCTGCAATAGAAGAAGGCCCCCGACTGCACGTGCAATCAGAGGCCTCGATGATCGGTTACTTCCACTGCGAGTGGAAGCGTACTGTCAAGAAATGTCTTGACGATCGTACGTACCGACCTGTTACCCGGCTGCCACCATGTTTCGCAACGAAACACCTGGCAATCGCGGGTGGGAGGAAACTCCGCTTGCAAACTGGAAGTGATCTTTTTCATGCCCCGTGTGGGCGCATGAAATAGTGACCTCCAGTCGGTCTGTGACAAGCTTACCAGCATGAGTACTCCGGCCAGTAATCCAGACAGCGAACGCAACATCTTCCAGGCACCCGGCGACGACGGCGGTTCCGCTGGCGCCCCGGACCAGCCATCACTCCAGGACCCCCTGGACCAAACCGCCGACGACGGTCGCCAGGTTCGCCGCGACATCGCCGAGGTGAGTGCCGTGGAGCTGATCATGACCTCCGCGCTGCACCTGATGAGCGCCGCAGCCGTGAAATGCGGCCTGGCAGAAGGCGACGACGCCGAGGAACTCAAGGATCTTGACGAGGCCCGCAAGATCATCACGGCACTGGCCGGGTTTGTCACTGCCGCTGCCCCCGAGATCGGTGGCCAGCACGCCGGGCCGCTGCGCGACGGGCTCCGCTCACTGCAGCTGGCCTTCCGCGAAGCGTCGGTCATTCAGGACGCGCCAGGTCAGGGCCCCGGCGAAAAATTCACCGGCGCGGTCAACTAGCCCGCCGTCGTCGTACCTGCTGGGCGCCTAGGCCCAGCAGGCAGATCAGTACCGCGACCGACCCCACGGCGGTGAAGGCCGCGGACGGGCCCACCGTGTCGATGGTGATGCCGGCCAGTGGTGCACCCAGCGCCACCCCCGAGGTGAGTGCCGAGCCATACCATCCCATCGCCTCGCCACGCCGTTCCTCGACCACCAGGTCGGCCACCCGTTCGGACGCCGCCGACAGGACCGGTGCGCACAATAGTCCCGGCAGGATCGAGAGCAGGCACAGTGCCAGTGTGTTTTCGGCGAAACCCATGGGGATGGTGAACAGCCCCATGAGCAGGAGGAGCACCAGCGGGGACACCGGCCGGTGCAGCGCACCATAGATCAGGCCGCCCACCACCGATGCGGCACACCAGGCGGCGAAGACCAGCCCGAGTTCACCCTCCCGGCCCGAATCCTCGAGCGCGGCGACGATCCCCACCTCGGTACCGGCCAGCACCAGTCCTGCCCCGGCAGCCACCACCAGGACCACCGCCACCGCCACCGTCAGCCAGACGAAGCTGCCCGCCAGCCGCTCCTTGACCCGCTGACGTCCCTTCGCCCCTTGACGACCGTGTGCTGCGCGTCCTCCCGGGTACAGTTCGGCCGACGCTTCGGTGACGTGCGCTGGCGCCGATGCGACCAGCGCACCGACGGCGGCGGCCTCGTCCTCGGCTTCGGTCGGGGGCCGGGAGACAGCTCCCAGCTGCTCGCTCCGGGTCGGTGGGTTGAACCACATCAGGAAGAGACCGGCACCGGCGGTGGCCAGCCCCACCAGGGTGAGGCCAAAGACCGTCGAGACCTGGGTGGCCAGGACGACGCCCAGCGCCGGTCCCACCATGAAGATCATTTCGGTGCTGATCGCGTCAAGGGTGAACGCGGTCCGTCGCTTCTCCCCGGACACCATCACGCCCAGGGACTGGCGAACCACCGAGAAGGCGGGCAGGGTAAACAACCCACCGATCAGGGCGGCGACGAGCAGCCACTCGTAGGACAGCTGGGGTGCCACAGACCAGATCACCGCTTCGGCGATCACGGACGGAATCAGTGCCTTGCGCAGCCCCGCGCTGTCGACCCGACGGCCCCGCCAGGGTGCGCCGACGGCGATGCCAATCGTCAGAAGAGCCGCGACAGCGCCGGCTTCCGCGTACCCACGGTCGAGGGTCTGCACCACATGAAGGGTCAGCAGGACCCCGGCCGCGGAGTGCGGGAATCTGGCGATCATTCCGACGATGAGCAGACGCCGCACCGGGACAATACGGAGCAGCTCCCGGTAGAGGGCAAAATTCACTGGTTCACTCTTCTGCGGGTCCGCCCGCACGTCCTCAGCGGGTCAGTACCACCTCAAGGGAGTCGACCCGTTCCACAAATTCTGTATTGGCCCGCAGCCGGTCCTGCAGTTGCTGGACCACCGTCTGGACCGCTTCCCCAGCCAGCCCGCCTCGGAGCGTGATCTGGAGCCGCACTTCGGGGCCCGGTCCGCCGCCGGATGCCAGTGTACCGTCTGCCGCGCGGGCCGGGACCCCGCTTCCGGGACCCAGCGCTACCCGCAGGATCGCTGGCTCCTTACCGGTGATCTGGGCGACCAGGTCGGCGATGCTTGGGTCGCTGTAGGCCGGCCGCCNCGCCACTCGTGCTGCTGGGCCAGCGCCCACATGGCGGGGCGACGCACAACGAAGGTGAAGTGCGCGCCCGGATCGATGACCAGCAGCTGCGCTCCGTCGGCGACCGCCGACAGCGCCGCACGCGGCGCGTAAACGGCCACGGGCCTGGCTTCCGGATGCCACGCGGCCAGTGCAGCAACAGAGCTGAAGACCGGCAGCGCCGTGCGGCCATCGGGTGCTTTGAGCGTGACCAGGGCCATGTCGGCCTCCTTGTCGCCCTCCGGTGCTCCCCCGCCGTGGCCGTGGTCGGCGTGCGAGTGAGGGTCGTCGGGCGCGGTTTCCCCAGCGAGCTGGGCTACCACGGGTACGAAAAGTCTCACCCCGGCGAGGGCGGCGAGCACTCCCGTTTCGTCGCTGGTCCCGGCCAGCAGCCGGTCGATTGCCTCGGTGTAGGCGGGCGGTGCGGCCCCGTCGTCGTCGTCGAAGTTGTGCAGCGGGTTACCCTCGCCGCTCAGGTCACGGCCTTCCCAGGCCTGCCCCGCGGAATCGGCGGTGTTGGCCGCCAGGGCAGCGGCGATATGTGCGGGGAGCTGCCGCTCGCTCACATCCGGGATGCCGGGTGCCCGGCGATGTCGAGCGCCTGGGGCAGCGTGAAAGCGCCGGCGTACAGCGCCTTGCCCACGATTGCGCCTTCCAGTCCGTGTGGCACCAGCTGGCGCAGCGCCGCGAGGTCCTCAAGACTTGAGATTCCACCCGATGCGACCACGGGCTGCGAGGTCCGCTCAAGCACCTGCTGGAGTAGTTCGAGGTTGGGGCCGCGGAGCGTGCCGTCCTTGGTGACGTCTGTGACCACGTACCGGGAGCAGCCCGCGTCTTCGAGGCGCTGCAGGACTTCCCACAGGTCGCCGCCTTCTTCGGTCCAGCCGCGGGCTGCCAGGGTGGTGCCCCGGACGTCCAGGCCGACGGCGATCTTGTCGCCGTAGCGGGCGATGGCCGCAGCGGTCCACTCCGGGTTTTCCAGGGCTGCGGTGCCGAGGTTCACCCGGTGCGCGCCGAGTTCCAGGGCTGCGTCGAGGGAAGCGTCATCGCGGATTCCCCCGGACAGCTCCACCTTGATGTCGAGTTCGTTAATCACGCGTCCGAGCAGTTCGCGGTTTGAGCCCCGGCCGAAGGCTGCGTCAAGGTCCACCAGGTGCACCCATTCGGCGCCGTCCTGCTGCCAGGCGAGGGCCGCCTCGAGGGCGTCACCGTAACCTGTTTCGCTGCCGGCCTCGCCCTGGACCAGGCGGACAGCCTGCCCGTCGACGACGTCGACGGCAGGAAGCAGTTCGAGAATGGGGGATTCAGTAAAGGGGCTCATCGGGTGTTGTGACTCTTTCGTAGCTGTCGGAGGTCTGGAATCAGATGTCGGTCAGGGTCAGGAGGTAGGCAGCGAGGAGCGCCATTCCCGCCAGGACCCAGAAGCTGATGATCAGGGCCTTGGGTAGTTCCTGCCGCCGGAAGGAGATAGCCCCACCGATCAACAGGCCCGCGAGCCCCATCAACACTATGCTCCACATGACTACCGCAGCCCGGCTGTCCAGTTGGAGAGCAGACGGGCCCCGGCGTCACCGGACTTTTCGGGGTGGAACTGGGTGGCGCTGAGGGGACCGTTTTCCACGGCGGCAATGAACTGACCGCCGTGGTCCGCCCAGGTCACCATTGGGGGCTTCATGGCTGGCTGGGTGACCTCGAACTTCCACTGCTGCACGCCGTAGGAGTGCACAAAGTAGAACCGCTCGTCCTCGATGCCTTCGAACAGTTGTGACCCCTCGGCTGCCTTCACCGTGTTCCAGCCCATGTGCGGGACGACGTCAGCCTGCAACCGTTCAACGGTGCCTGGCCACTCGCCCATTCCCGCGGTCCGGACGCCGTGCTCGACGCCCTCCTCGAAGAGGATTTGCAGGCCGACGCAGATGCCAAGCACTGGCCTGCCGCCCGCCACCCGCCGGCCGATCATGCGCAGTGCATCGACATCCTTCAGACCCTTCATCACGGTCGCGAAGGCTCCGACGCCGGGCACCACCAACCCGTCGGCGTTCAGGACGTCGTCGGGTTTGGCGCTCAACGTCACTTCAGCGCCGACGTGTTCCAGGGCACGGACCGCTGAACGGATGTTCCCCGAACCGTAGTCCAGAACCGTTACGCGTGGCGCACTCATAGTGCCCCCTTGGTGGACGGGATGCCCTCCACGCGTGGGTCCGGTTCCACTGCAGCGCGCAGCGCCCGAGCGAACGCCTTGAACTGGGCTTCGACAATGTGGTGTGGATCCCGTCCACCCAACACCGTCATGTGCAGACAGATCTGGGCATGCAGGGTGATCGCCTCGAAGACGTGCCGGGTCAGCGAGCCGGTGAAGTGCCCTCCGATCAGGTGGTATTCCTGGCCTGCAGGCTCACCCGTGTGCACCAGGTATGGCCGGCCGGAGATGTCGACGACGGCGTTGGCCAACGCCTCATCCAGGGGCACCGTCGCTTCGCCGAACCTGCGGATCCCGGCCTTCGTCCCCAGGGCCTCCCGGAGCACCTCGCCGATGGTGATGGCGACATCCTCGACGGTGTGGTGGACATCGATGTGCGTGTCACCGGTGGCTCGGACCGTGAGGTCGATCAGTGAGTGCTTGGCCAGCGCAGTCAGCATGTGGTCGTAGAACGGCACCGAGGTGCTGATCTCCGCGCGTCCGGTGCCGTCAAGATCGAGCTCGACAAACACCGACGACTCGCTGGTGGTCCGTTCCCGGCTCGCAGTGCGTCCGACAGTGGTTTCCACGCTCATGGCTATCCTTCGATTGGTACGTAGCGGATGGGTGACGGTAGGGACAGCACCGGGCGCCGCTTGGAAAGGGTCTATCACCAGTCTAGGAGACGGTCCCCTCCAGCAGGGCACCGAGGGTGTCGAGGAACGCTGTGGTTTCCGTCTCGGTGCCTGCGGTGACCCGGAGGTGACCGGGAATACCGACGTCGCGAATCAGCACTCCCCCGTCGAGCAGGCCCTGCCAGATGCGGTGCGGGTCGTCCAGTCCGCCGAAGAGAACGAAGTTGGCGTCCGAGGGCACCGGGGTCAACCCGAGGTGTTGGAGACTGGTCACTATCCGATCGCGTTGCACCTTGATGTTTTCCACGTTGGCAAGCAATCGGTCAGAGTGGGTCAGGGCCGCGTTCGCTGCCGCCTGGGTGATGGCCGAAAGGTGGTACGGCAACCGGACCAGGCGCAGCGCGTCAGCAACCTCGGGGGCCGCCGCCAGGTAACCGAGCCTCGTCCCGGCCATCGCGAAAGCCTTGCTCATGGTGCGTGACACCACAAGACGTTCCCGGCCCGCCAGCAGGCTGAGGGCGCTGACGGTGCCTGCGTGGGCGAACTCGGCATAGGCCTCATCGACGATCACGATTGCCTGCGCGTCGCTGCCCGCCTCATAAACCGCTTCCACCACATCCAGGCCCAGCGCTGAGCCGGTCGGGTTGTTCGGCGAGCACAGGAAGACGAGGTTCGCGCCGGATTCGCGCACTTCGCGGGCCGCGTCGGCGGCGCTGAGCTCGAACCTGTCGTTACCCTGCCCTGCGATATAGCGGGTGCCGGTGCTGCTGGCCAGCAACGGATACATGGAGTAGGTCGGGGGGAAGCCGATGGCTGATCGACCCGGGCCACCGAAGGCCTGCAGCAGGTGCTGCAGTACCTCGTTGGATCCGTTGGCGGCCCACAGGTTTTCGGGCGTCAGTCCGTGGCCGAGGTAGCGTGCGAGATTGGTCCGGAGTTCGGTGAACTCACGGTCGGGGTAACGGTTCAGCCCCCCGACCTCCCGGCTCACCGCATCAACGATTGCCTGCCGGACATCGTCCGGCACTCCATGGGTATTCTCATTGACGTTTAGGAGGATGGGGACATCCAACTGGGGTGCCCCGTAGGGGTGCTTGCCCCGCAGATCCTCACGCAGGGGCAACCGGCTCAACCGCTCAAACTGTTCGCTCACCTGTCAAGGTTAAGCGTGGAGTGCTGCAGGTGCAGAATCGACGGGCCTTCACCCTTCATCAGGATCTTCACCGCGTTCGCAGAAGCTCCACACCCGGTGGCCGATACTGGCCGACCGGGTTGGAGGGTTCTGGGGGTGCAGCACTGGCTGTCGAGGAGTTACCGGTTGGTGGGGACATCCAGTTGCTGCCCTGCCTGCAGCACTGAGGTGCCCAGGCTGTTCAGTTCAACGATCTCGGAGACGACGATGCGCGGATCGCGGTCCGGAGCGAACTCGGTTGCCAGCTGCCAGATGGTTTCGCCGGCTGCGACGCTGACACTGACGGTCTCGGTCACCTCTCCGCCTTCAGCTGATGCCTTGGCAGGCGAGTTGAAAAATCCTGACAACATCAGAACGGCCGACGCGAGTAGCACGATCGGCAATCCGACCAACAGGAGCCGGCCCCTGCGGGTAAGCCGCAGCTTGGTGGCGCCGCTCTTGGTCGCGTCGCTTTCGGTGGTGGGGAAATTCTGGTGTGTGGTGATGACAGACATGGATACACCTCTCTGTACTCTCGAATCAGTCCATTCGGTCCTGGGGTATGAGCCCGGGACCAACCCTGAAGGTTGAAGGCGGTGTTCGAGCTAAAACCGGCGATTCCTGTTTTGTTCGAACTTATCTTCGAATTACTGCTTGTTTATTTTTAGCACTGATTGACGAACTTTGTCGAGACACGATCGAACAAATGTTTGAAAACGTGTCCTGACTCCCTTACCGTTAGGGCAAGGATGAAGGTTCGGGATCCAGCAGAAACCAGCACATCATCCGCCACTGACAAAATAAGCTCGGCCCCTGGAATCCAGGGATCTGCCGGGGTACATGGATTCTTATCGAAGGGACAGCGACCGTGAAAGAGTCCGACGCACCACTGGATGAACCGGCCTCCGACCTTGCCCCGGCTGACCCCGCCCCGGCCGTCCTGCCAGCCCGTGGCCGCCCGCGTGGGCGCCAGGTGCCCAAGGGCATGACGCCCCGCCAGAAGAAGATCCTTGAGACCATTCAGCGGGCCATCGGCACCAACGGGTATCCGCCCTCCATGCGCGAGATCGGAGACACGGTGGGGCTCGCCAGTCTCTCGAGCGTCACCCATCAGTTGTCGCAGCTCGAGCGGATGGGCTATCTCAGGCGCGATCCGAAGCGCCCCCGCGCCATGGAGATCCTGCTTCCGCTGACCCTCGACCATGATCAGCACAGCGGCGAAGAAGGATCGGGGCAGGGCACGACACCGGACGTCGGCGGCGCGATCGACGCAGCCATGGTTCCGATGGTGGGGCGGATCGCTGCCGGCGGCCCGGTGCTGGCCGACCAGGTAGTGGAAGATGTCATGCCGCTACCCCGCCAGTTGGTGGGCCACGGCGATCTCTTCATGTTGCGGGTCTATGGCGATTCGATGATCGACGCCGCCATTTGCGACGGTGACTGGGTAGTGGTCCGGCGCCAGCAGGAAGCACAGAACGGTGACATCGTGGCCGCGCTCCTCGACGACGAGGCGACTGTGAAGACTTTCCGTCAGCGCGACGGTCACACCTGGCTGCTCCCCCAGAACACCCAGTACGAGCCGATCCTGGGAGACCTCGCCACGATTATGGGCAAGGTCGTCTCGGTCATGCGCGCCCTCTAACCCCCGGGCGTGGGTTTTCCTGCCAGCCGCTCCAGGACGCCGACCGCCGTCGTGCGATCGGTGGTGGACCAAAAAGGCGGCAGCGCGGCACGCAGGAATGATCCGTAGCGTGCGTTGGCGAGCCTGGAATCGAGGATCGCCACCACCCCCTTGTCTTCGGCTGCGCGGATGAGGCGTCCGGCGCCCTGAGCGAGGCGGACGGCCGCGTGGGTTGCCGAAACACTCATGAAACCGTTTCCACCGGCTTTCGCTACGGCTCTCGTCCGAGCTGTCATGAGTGGGTCGTCAGGGCGCGGGAAGGGAATGCGGTCGATGGTCACCAGCCGGCACGACCGGCCTGGCACATCGACGCCCTGCCAGAGTGACATGGTGCCGAAGAGGCACGTGTCCGGCTCATCCGAGAATTGTTTGACCAGCGCCGACATTGACGATTCGCCCTGGCACAGGATTTCGAAGTCGACCCGAGGGCGCAGTGCTTCGGCCGCGTCTTCGGCCGCGCGGCGGGAGGAAAAAAGTCCCAGCGCCCCACCCCGCGATGCTTTCAGCAAGACCTCCAGTTCGTCGAGCTGCTCAGGCGAGGTGCCCCGCTCCGGCTTTGGAAGGTCCTTCGCGACATACAGGACGCCCTGCTTCGGGTAGTCGAAGGGGCTGCCGACGTCGACGCCGGTCCATGACGGCGCCGAGGCGCCCGCGAGACCGAGCGAACCGGCGACTGGACCGAATTCGGCCCCGATGGCGAGCGTTGCCGAGGTCAGGACCACTGTGTGATCGGCGAACAGGCCTTCCCGCAGCTTCCCGGCCACGGACAGTGGCGCGATGTTGATGGTCGCGGGTGCGTCGTCGTCGGGCTGTGAATACCCGGTGCCCGGTGAGAAGGTGCTTGGCCGTGAGGCCCAGAGCACCTCACCGGCCGGTGTCGCCGTCAGAAGCCGCTCGCAAAGTTCGAAGACGGCGAGGACGTGGGACTTCGCCATCTGCCGGCCACCGTCTGCCGGGGTCGGTCCGTCTCCTTTGGCGTCCGACAGGACGGCCCGGCAGGCTTCGCGGACCTGCGTGATCGCCGTTTCCTGCTCCTCGGTGAGTCCGGCAGCCATTAATCCCGTGGGGATCCCGGTGACTGATGACTCGAAAAAGCGGTTTGCGGAGTCGAGGCCCTCGGTGGCGATTGACAGATGACGGCGGG
>NZ_ALPM01000086.1:0-7271 GCF_000294595.1 Arthrobacter sp. TB 23
CCCCGCCGATAATTGTCCGGACACCGCGCCGGTGACCCGGTCATGCAGTTCGTGGGCTTCGTCGATGACGACGACGTCGTACTCGGGGAGCACCGCCAGCCCCTCGAAGGCACTGATCGCGAGCATTGCATGGTTGGTGATGACGATATCCGCGTCGCCCGCCTTGGCCCTGGCCCGTTCGCTGAAGCATTCCGCCGCGACCGGGCACTTTTGGGCGCCAAGACATTCCATGCTGGTCACGGACACCTGCCGCCACGCCTGCTCGCTCACCCCGGGAGTCAGCTCTTCCCGGTCACCCGTGTCGGTGGTTTCGGCCCACTCCCGGAGCCTGACAACCTCGCGGCCCAGCGGGGTGGCCGGGCCAGCGGAGGGATGCGGTGCGGCGGTGTCCTCGCCGAGGCTGAAGAGCGCGTCGGGTGCCCCCTCTTCGGGGAAGCCTCCGCCCGTCTTGTGCTTGCAGACGTAATTGCCGCGGCCTTTGAGTAGCACCACGTCGACGGGGCGGGGTAGCTTGCCTTTGAGGGCCTTCAACAGCCGGGGCACGTCGCGACCGACAATCTGGGCCTGCAACGCCAACGTTGCGGTGGATACGATGGCCGGTTTGTCGTGGGTCAGGGCGTGGGAGATCAAGGGGATGAGGTAGGCCAGCGATTTACCGGTGCCCGTGCCAGCCTGCACCAGCAGGTGGTCCCCGGTGGTCAGCGCCTCGGCGACCCGTTGCGTCATCTCATGCTGGCCCACCCGGTTCTCGCCGCCCATGGCTTCAACTGCGGCGTCAAGAAGTTCCAGCGGCCCCGCGGTACCGCTGTCAGGCATGCTGGCGGAATTCCTCCAGATCGGCGGCAAGACCCGCACGGACCATGACGTCGAGCCGGGTGCCCGATTCAACGTGCTCAAGGTTCAGGATCTCGGCGTCGGACTGGTGCAACCTGCTGACGACGTCGCCGCGTTCGTACGGCACCAGCAGCGTCAACTTGACGCTGGGTCGGGGGATGGCAGCGCTGACGGCTTCGAGGAGCTCGGCGATACCCTCGCCCGTGCGGGCTGAGACCACCACGTGCCGGGGCTCGCGTTGACGCAGGCGTTCGATCACGAAGGGATCCGCGGCATCGGCCTTGTTCAGAACAATGATTTCGGGGACCTTGCGGGCATCGACCTCAGAGAGCACTTCCCGCACCGCGGCGATTTGCCCCTCCGGATCGGGGTGGGACACATCCACCACATGGAGAATCAGGTCCGAGTCGGCAATCTCTTCGAGCGTCGACCGGAATGCCTCAACCAGCTGGGTGGGCAGCGACCTGACGAACCCGACCGTATCGGCGAGCGTGTAGCCCAACCCATCGGCGGTTTCGGCCTTACGCACCGTGGGATCCAGGGTGGCGAACAGCGCGTTCTCCACCAGGACGCCAGCGTCGGTGAGGCGGTTCAGCAAGGAGGATTTGCCAGCGTTGGTGTAGCCGGCGATTGCGACCGAGGGGATCTCATTACGACGGCGGTTGGCGCGTTTTGTTTCGCGGGCTGGTTTCATCCCGCTGATCTCCCGGCGCAGCTTCGCCATCCGGGTGCGAATCTTCCGCCGGTCAAGCTCGATCTTCGTTTCGCCGGGCCCACGGGAACCCATCCCGGCGCCGGCGCCGCCGACCTGGCCGCCTGCCTGGCGGGACATGGAGTCACCCCAACCGCGCAGCCTGGGGAGTAGGTATTCGAGCTGTGCCAGCTCGACCTGGGCTTTGCCCTCCCGCGATTTCGCGTGCTGGGCAAAAATGTCGAGGATCAGGGCCGTCCGGTCAATGACCTTGACCTTGACGATGTCTTCCAGTCCGCGGCGCTGGGAGGGAGAGAGTTCGCTATCCACGATGACGGTGTCGGCTCCGGTGGATACCACGATGTCCTTGAGCTCCTGGGCCTTGCCCGAGCCGAGGAAGGTGCCGGGGTCTGGCTTGAGCCGGCGCTGGACGATGCCGTCGAGCACCTCTGAACCGGCGGTGGCTGCCAGCGCCGACAGTTCCCGCAGCGAGTTTTCAGCATCTTCGGCGGTGCCTTCACTCCAGAGCCCTGCCAGGACGACGCGTTCGAGGCGGAGCTGCCGGTATTCGACCTCTGTGACGTCTTCGAGTTCGGTGGAAAGCCCTGCGACGCGTCGCAGTGCACGCCGTTCGTCCAGGTCCTGCTGGTCGCCGTCGTAGGACGACCGTTCGTCGTCGTGCCCGGATGAGACACCGACGAAACGGTTGCCTGCGCCCTTCGCGGACGCGGCCTCGTCTTTAGCCAGGATCCGATCAATCACTGCCTGAATTTCGGCTGGGCCGATCTCTGGTTCCGGCGTCGCCGGTCCCCCGTTATTCGTGGTCATACGCTCCCTAAAGTGGTGTCCTTCAATGGTAGTCGTCCCGGTCCCGATCGGGTGAGGCACTTCACTGAGCGCGCAATTGATTCCTCCGCCGCGGCAGGGCCCTACCGGTGAGCAAAGTGGACCGGGCGGGCCAACCGGGACGGCGGTGGCCGAAATTCCCCTCACGGGCGCCCAGGTTGCTGGCGGATTCGGCGGTGACCGGGTTCCAGAAACCGTCGGCGGCTCGACTACGCTGGTTTGTTATGGATTCCCATTACTTCAGCGCCCAGCCGGCCGGCCCGGAGACCCGCAAACCGCTCCGCACGGTGCTGGCCGGGGTGGAGCGCACCCTGGTGACGTCCTCGGGCATCTTCAGCTCCGACGGGATCGACAAGGGCACCCGCATCCTGCTCGCTGAGGCCCCCGATCCGGTGGGCTCCCGGATGCTCGATATTGGCTGCGGCTGGGGTCCACTGGCACTGACGATGGCGCTGCTGGCGCCCGACGCCCAGGTGGTCGCCGTCGACGTCAACGAACGGGCGCTGGCGCTCACCGCGGAAAACGCGAAACTGTTGGGCCTGGGCAATGTGGTGGCGACCCGCCCGGAAGAGGTCGACGCCGATGCCACCTTCGACACCATCTGGTCCAATCCACCGATCAGGGTGGGCAAGGACGAGCTGCACGCGCTGCTGCTGAAGTGGCTGCCCCGGCTGTCGCCTGGCGGGTCCGCGTGGCTGGTGGTGCAGAAGAATCTCGGCGCTGACTCGCTGCAGAAGTGGATTGCCGATCAGCTGGCCGACGGGTTCGAGGTGTCCCGCACTGCTACCTCGAAGTCGTTCAGGATCATCCGGGTGGAACGCCTCACTCCCTAGCGCACGCCGCCTAGCGGCGTACCGCCTAGCACCGCTCGGCTGTCTGGGAGCCCTTAGAGGAAGGTGCCGGTCGCCACCAGGACGGCTGGCCCGCTCAGGCTGACATGTTCGCGCCCGTCAGGTCCGGCGTGGAAGCGGACGCCGACGACGCCGCCGGGCACCTCGACCCGCCAGGTGAGGGGCGCTTCGGCCCCGGCCCAGAATCTCGTGGCCGCCGCAACTGCGCACGCCCCCGTCCCGCAGGACAGGGTCTCCCCCACGCCGCGCTCATGCACCCGCATCCTGACGCGGCCGACGCCGTCGTGCACCAGCGGATCGTGCGGCACCACGAATTCGACGTTGGTCCCGTCGACGGGCGTTGGGTCGACGACCGGCGCGGTGAACAGCCGTGCGGCATCCAGTTCGGCAGGCTCAGCCAGTGCCACGACCGTGTGGGGGTTGCCCATGCTGATTGACAGGGCGGGCCGCGGAACCTCCAGCCCATCGGCCTCCACCAGGGAATCGGTGGCTCGCGATGCTGCAGCGTCGGGGAAGATGAACTCCCAGGGACCCATATCCACCGAGTAACCATCGACGGACCGTTCCACCAGTTTGATCCCGCCGCGGGTGGCAATCGACGCCGTGGCTCCCTCGGCAAGGCTGAGCAGCCCCGCGGAGACCAGCAGGTGGACGAAGACCCGGACGCCGTTGCCGCACATTTCCGACAGCGAGCCATCCGAGTTGCGGTAATCCATGAACCACTCGGCCGACGGATCACTCTGGAGCAGCACCCGCCCCTCCGGCAGGTGGCGGGATCTGATCGCTCGAATCAACCCGTCTGCGCCGATACCACGGTGCCGGTCACAGATGGTGCGGACGTCGTCGGGCCCGATCTCCAGCTCGCCGTCCGGGTCGGTGACCAGGACAAAATCGTTTCCGGTGCCGTGGCCCTTGGTGAAGGCGACACCACTCAGGGCGGTCGGTGCTGGTGAAACCAGTGCGTCGGATTGAATAGTCACGTGTCTAGGATAGGCCGAAGGTCTGCTGGAGGTGGTCTGCGGCCCGGGAGCCCAGGAGCGGATCCTCCCAGTCGAGCCACGTGATCCGCGGGTCGGCGCGGAACCAGGTGAGCTGGCGGCGGGCAAACCGCCGGGTCGCGTCGATGGTGTCGCTCGCTGCCTGTTCCGTGGTCAGCTCACCGTCGAGGACCTGAAGGAACTGGGCGTATCCCAGTGCCCGGGATGCCGTCCGACCGCTCCGCAGCCCCTGGCGGTCCAGGCGTGCTACTTCGTCGAGCAGCCCGTCGTCGACCATGGTGTGGACCCTGGTAGCCAGGCGCTCACGTAACACCGGCCGGTCCACTCGCAGGCCCAGCTGCAGTGCCGGCTGGTGGTACAGGCGTTGCGGCATGAAGGAGCTGAACGGGCGGCCGGTCACCTCGTACACTTCGAGGGCCCTGATCAGCCGGCGGTCATCGAGATCCCGGCCGGCGGAGATCGGGTCCACTGCCGCGAGGCGCTCGCGGAGGAGGTCCGCGCCATCGCGGGCCAGGTCGGCTTCCAGCTGGGCCCGGATGCCCGGCTCGGTACCAGGGAACTCCAGGACGTCAAGGGCCGCCCGAACGTACAGCCCCGACCCGCCCACCAGGATCGGCATCCTGCCGCGGTCCCGGATAGCGTCGATCGCGGTCCGCGCCTGCTGCTGGTAGGCGGCGACGCTGGCTTCCTCCCGGACGTCGAGCGTGTCGAGCAGGTGATGCGGTACGCCCTGCCGCTCGTCAAGACTGACCTTGGCGGTGCCAATGTCCATGCCGCGATAGAACTGCATCGAGTCGGCGTTGATGATTTCGCCGTTGAACCTGCGCGCGAGTTCGATGCCAAGCGATGACTTGCCCGACCCGGTGGGTCCGACGACGGCGATCAGGGGCGGGGATGCGGGCGCAGCGGGAAGCACCGTCAGGCGCCGCGGACCGGCAGCGAGGGCATCCCCAGCGACACGGCGCCTGCTGGGCCAGCGGCTGACCCGCCAGGCGCTGGCACGCCGCACGAATCGGCCTGTGCCCGATCCCACGCGTCACCGGCCCGGGACCGGCGGATGTGAAGTTCTGCCGGCGTCGCGGGGTCCGCCACCAGGTGGAAGGCGGCAGCCTCCGTGACCGTGACGGTGACCAGGTCACCGGGGCGGGGCGGTTCGACGCCGTCGGGCACCGAGAAATGAACCAGGCGCTGGTCACGGGCCCGGCCCGAGAGACGGTGGGTTTCGCTGGCTTTACGGCCCTGCTGGGCGGTGACCATCAGCTCGACCGTCCGCCCGAGCTGGAGGGCATTCTCTTCTGCTGCGATGCGGTCCTGCAAGGCGGTCAGCCGTTCGAACCGTTCCTGCACCACCGCCTTCGGGATTTGATTGGGCAGGTCAGCGGCAGGGGTGCCGGGCCGCTTCGAGTACTGGAACGTGAAGGCGGTGGCGAAACGGGACTTCTCGACGACGTCGAGGGTGGCCTGGAAGTCTTCCTCGGTTTCCCCGGGGAAGCCGACGATGATGTCGGTGGAGATCGATGCGTGGGGCATTTTGGCCCGCACCCGGTCCAGGATGCCGAGGAATTTCGACGACCGGTACGAGCGGCGCATCGATTTGAGGATCTGGTCGGAGCCCGATTGCAGGGGCATGTGAAGTTGGGGCATCACGTTGGGGGTCTCGGCCATGGCGTCGATGACGTCGTCGGTGAAGGCTGCCGGGTGGGGGCTGGTGAACCTGACCCGTTCGAGACCCTCGATGCTCCCGCAGGCGCGGAGGAGCTTGGCGAAGGCACCCCGGTCGCCGAACTCCACCCCGTAGGAATTGACGTTCTGGCCCAGCAAGGTCACTTCGATCGCACCATCGGCCACCAGCGCCTTGATTTCGGCGAGGATCTCCCCCGGCCGCCGATCGCGTTCCTTGCCGCGCAGGGCGGGGACGATGCAGAAGGTACAGGTGTTGTTGCAGCCGACCGAGATGGACACCCAGCCGGAGTAGACGGCGTCGCGCTTGGTCGGGAGCGTGGACGGGAAGACATCGAGGGACTCGAGGATCTCCAGCTGCGCCTCGTTGTTGTGGCGGGCCCGCTCCAGGAGCGCGGGGAGGGCGCCGACGTTGTGGGTGCCGAATACCGCGTCGACCCACGGCGCTTTCTTTAGGATGGTGTCGCGGTCTTTCTGGGCCAGGCAGCCACCGACGGCGATCTGCATGCCGGGGTGCGTTTCCTTGACCGAGGCGAGCATGCCGAGGTTGCCGTAGAGCTTGTTGTCGGCGTTCTCCCTGACCGCGCAGGTGTTGAACACGACGACGTCGGCCTGGGTGTCCGTTGCTGCGGCATAGCCGGCGGCCTCCAGCAGCCCGGAGATGCGCTCCGAGTCGTGGACGTTCATCTGGCAGCCGTAGGTCCGAACCTCGTAGGTGCGCTGCGCCCCCGACACCGCTGCGCCAGGAACACCGGCCCGTTCGGCGGCGGGACCTGTGGGAAGGGTTGGGGTAATGAGACTCACCCGTTAAGGGTACGTGTGCTGCGCTGACCCCCACAATCGACGGGACCTGGAGTTCCCGCGGCAACCGCTGCGAACCGGTCAGTACCAGTTCATCCGCTGCGAATGCTGCCAGGCTGCACACGGCGAACCGTATCTACCGGAGATGTAGCCGAGGCCCCATTCGATCTGGGTGCGGTAGTTCGTCCGCCAGTCAGCGCCGGCGCTGCCCATCTTGCTGCCGGGTAGGGATTGGGGAATACCGTAGGCCCCGCTGTACGGGTTGTTCGCGCTGGTCAGCCACCGGGATTCCTTGTTCCATAGGTTGACCAGACACTGGAACTCGTCTCCGTTCCACCCGAACGACGGTAGTCGGGATGAAGCATAGGCCTGGGCTCCGGCGGGGTCGTCAACGATCGGTGCGGGGCCCGGTGCCGGAGCGGGGGCTGGAGCTGGTGCGGGGGCCGGTGCTGGCGGTGTTGGCGCGGTGCCGGGGTCCGGCTCGGCGTGGGGCGGGGCAGGGGCCGGGCCAGGTATGGGTATGGGTAGAGGCGCTGGAGACTGGGGCGCCGGAGACTGGGGCGCCGGCGG
>NZ_ALPM01000087.1:0-1477 GCF_000294595.1 Arthrobacter sp. TB 23
CCCGGGCCGCCGCAGCAGCCTCTGCTGCTACCTGTTGTTCGAGGAAAGCAGCTTCTTCCTGCAAGCCCTGGATGCGGTCGGCTTCAAGGTCGGCCGTGGTGTCATTCAGTTCGGCAAGCTGCTCGAAGAGCTCTGCGGCCCGGGTTTCCTGCTCCTGCACCGAGGTGCGGGCGGCGGCGTCGTCGCCCTGGGCAGTGCGTAACCGTTCGGCTGCCTCGTCCGTCAGTTCCCGGTGCCGCTCGGTGGCGGCGTCATAGCGGTCCCGCAGTGACTCGGCCTCACGCTCGGCGGCGACCGCATCGTTGTAGGATCCGGCAGCCCGGTCGGTGACGGTTTCAAGTATCATCAGGCGGTCGAGCAGGTCCATGGCGCCCTCCGGATCCAGCAGCGCCAGCATTGAGGTGTTGGTGCTCCCGGTCTTGTAGGAGAGGGCAGCGGCTGCGCCAGCTGCCCGGTGCAGGTCCGCGGACTCGGCCTCGGCATTGGCTAATTGTTCGGCGAGCGTGTCGGAGAGCCGTTCGCTCACCCGCAGTTCCTCCGCGGCCTGCGCGTGATCAGCCGCTGAGCTGACGGCAGTGTCGCCAAGTTCGGCGGCGGCGGTGCGGAGCCCTTCCAACAGGCTTTCAATCTCGCCGACCTGGGCTTGTTTGGCTGAGGCATCGGCTTTGGCTGCCTTGATCTCGTCCCAGGTTGGGTAGTCCTGGGCTGCAGCCGGGGCGATCGAGGTGAGGAGGGAAGCGCCAAGCAGCACCACGGCCAACGCTGCACCAGCGCCCGTCCGTGCAGCAGTCATTCCCCGCGCCAGCCCGATCATAAGGATGCTCAGCCTACAGTTCGGTGTTCTGGGTCCGCCAGACCTCAACCGGCCGTTTTAGGGAACGAATGGATAACGGCTGAGCGTGACTGACCTGAGCCCGGCGGACCTCGTCAGAGGAAATCAGGTTCTGCGTCGTCGTCAGCTGCGCCGGCGGCGACGTCGTCGAGCACCGATTTCACCACACCGAACGCCAGCGACGGGCTGTATCCCTTGCGCCCGAGCATGCTCACCAGCCGCCGCGTTTCCTTGTCGAGGGTGGCACGATCTGCACCCGTGGCGGCGGGGCGGTGCTTTCGGCGCACTAGCTGTTCTGCAGCGTCCCGTTCCTCATCGTCACTCACCTGGGACAGTGCCTCCTCGGCGATCTCGCCGTGGATGCCTTTCTCAGCCAGTTCGCGTTTCAGTGCGCTCCTGGCCAGGGATCGGGTCGCTGCCCGGCTACGCACCCACATCATCGCGAACTCGGCATCGTCGATCAGCTGGACTTCTTCAAAGCGGTCCAGGACGGCCACCGCCACCTCTGCGGGCACGTCCCGCTCCGCTAGTTTGGAGGCAAGCTGATGCCGGCTTTTGGGCGCGAGGGTGAGCTGCCGCAACACGATGGACCGTGCCGTCGCGTAAGGGTCTGCATCGGGTGCGAGGGCTCCCCCGCCAGATCCC
>NZ_ALPM01000087.1:1483-17812 GCF_000294595.1 Arthrobacter sp. TB 23
CCGGCGGCCGCATCCCCGGCGGCCTCATCCCCTGGCACCCCCGCGGACACCTTGCCTGCGGACATCTCCGAGGCCGAACCGGAGGAGCCAATGGCACCCGATCCGGCGCCAGCAGGTTGCCGGCCACGAAGCTTTCGCCCGCTCCCGGACTTCCGCTCACCAGCGTTCCAGCCGCCTGATGTCCGGTGAGCGGTTGTCCCGTCAGAGCCGGCCCCGGATTTCCGCCTGGAATTCAATCCACTGCGGGAACCGTTGTTCTGTCCGAAAGGCATGGCTGGCTAGCGGTTCTCTCCGCTGACCGCTTTCAGTTTCGGCTCAGCCTTCGCCTTGGGCTCGACCGCCGCCTCTTCAGCAGCCAATCCAACACCGAGTTTCTCGCGGATGCGCCGTTCCAGTTCGTCGGTCAGGTCGGGGTTGTCGAGCAGGAACTTCCGTGCGTTTTCCTTACCCTGGCCCAGCTGGTCGCCGTCGTAGGTGAACCAGGCACCCGATTTCTTCACGAGACCGTTCTCGACTCCAACATCGATCAGCCCGCCCTCACGGGAAATTCCATAGCCGTACAGGATGTCGAATTCGGCTTGTTTGAAGGGGGGTGCCATCTTGTTCTTGACTACCTTGGCGCGGGTCCGGTTTCCTACCGGGACAGCGCCCTCCTTGAGGGTTTCAATCCGGCGTACATCGATGCGGATGGAGGCGTAGAACTTCAGCGCCTTGCCGCCCGTAGTGGTCTCGGGGCTACCGAAGAACACGCCGATCTTCTCGCGCAACTGGTTGATGAAAATAGCTGTGGTTTTGCTTTGGGCGAGACGGCCGGTGATCTTCCGGAGCGCCTGGCTCATCAGCCGTGCCTGCAGGCCCACATGGCTATCTCCCATGTCACCCTCGATTTCCGCGCGGGGCACCAGCGCAGCCACCGAGTCAATGACGATCACATCGATCGATCCTGACCCGATCAGCATGTCCATGATTTCCAGCGCCTGCTCACCGGTGTCCGGCTGGGAGACCAGGAGCGCGTCGGTGTCGACGCCGAGCCGCTTCGCGTATTCGGGGTCGAGTGCGTGTTCAGCATCAATGAATGCCGCGATGCCACCGTTGCGCTGCGCGTTGGCGACCGCGTGCAGTGCCAGCGTGGTCTTACCCGAGGACTCTGGTCCGTAGATTTCGACGACCCTGCCGCGGGGCAGCCCGCCTATGCCCAGTGCAGCGTCAAGTGCGATGGAGCTGGTCGAAATCGTTTCGATGGGGGCGCGCACCTCATCACCCAGGCGCATCACCGAGCCTTTGCCATACTGCTTGTCGATCTGCGCAAGTGCTGCTTCGAGAGCTTTCTCGCGGTCTGCTGGTGCGGCCATTCTTCACCTCGGTTGGTTATGGCCGTTGCGGCCGTTTTCGTGTTCAATTCGACCGTAGCCCGGGGCACTGACAAATTGAGAAGCTTCACGGCGTATGTGGATAACCACGACAGCCGTCTGTTAGAAATGATAGTCCTATCCGAACAAGTATTCGAATAACTTGGGCGGCGTGTCAGGTGCCGCATCCCGACTATTTGGGAGTGATGTCCTTGCCTAACCGGCGTTCCGACGGGACATCCTGGAGGTCACACACCGCGACCCAGATATCGCGCGGGCTGATTCCGGCACCCAGGGCCTCTTCGGGCGTGCGGCCGCCGAGTTCGGCGAGGACGATCGTTCGGGCCAGGGTACGGGAGTACCCCGCGCCGAACTCGTCATCCATAAGCCGCCAAAAGGCACTGGTGCGCATGATGTAATCCTCTCACTGTCTCTGAGTTCGCTGACTTGCTGGCCCGCTTTCGGGGCCGGTTGATGAGCGATTGTGTGCGTAACCATAGAATGAAGCACATGACAGCCGAGCACCGTGAAGCCGATCCCGCCGTAGACACTGCCATCCAGGCATTGGAACAACAACTGAGCATGCTGTGGCGGAGGGCACGATCGAACTCCTACAAGGTGGCCCGGCGCGTCCACCCGGACATGGAACCGGCCGCCTACGGCCTGCTGGTGATCCTTCAGCGGGAGGGCGCCATGCGGCTGACCGACATTGCGGCGAGTATCGGCGTCGGCAAACCATCGGTCAGCCGGCAGATAGCGATGCTCGAACAACTCGGCCTGGTCCAGAAGGAAGCCGACCCGCTCGATGGCCGGGCCCAGTCGATTACCCTGACCCCCGCCGGCTCGAAGCAGCTGGTCGCCGCCCAGACCGCCCGTAAGGAAGCGTTCCACAACCTGATGGACGACTGGGATGTCAAGGACCTCACCACCCTGGGGACCCTGATTGCCCAACTCAATGAGACGTACACCAAAGACAACTGGTGATTGACAACAAACTGTTGATAACACGCTGTTGACAACAAACTGAAGCCCGCCGGAGTGTTCCGGCGGGCTTCAGTCAAATCGCTGTGGACGCTGAGTTAGCGGTTCGTTGCGGCCAGTCCGCGGCTGAAATCCTCGGATAGGTCGGCCGGGATGTCGTCGACAAACGCCCGGGCGAATTCCTGGGGCACCGTGTCAGGGACTGATACGCCCTCTGCCTCGGCGAGACGATCGCTGACTTCGCGGAGCATGAGGGACAACGGAACATCGAGCGCGGTGCAGATCGAGGACAGGAGCTCAGACGATGCTTCCTTCTGGCCCCGCTCTACCTCGCTGAGGTAACCAAGGGAGACTCGAGCACTATGCGAAACCTCGCGTAGTGTGCGGCCCTGCCGCTGGCGGACGTCCCGCAGGACATCGCCGATCTCATGGCGTAGCACTACCATTTTGCGCTCCTTCGGCTTGCGCTGTGCATCTTCCGCCAACCCCACATCCCGCCAACGGACTACTCCGTTAATGGATACGGGTTGCTTTACCATCTGAATCGCCATGCTCCCTCGTTGCAATTGATCCGGTGTCTCCTTAGGAAGGTGTACCGGCTTGGTAGTTTCAAGCCTAAGCTGTCAACCTGTTCAATGGCTGACAGTAATGATAACTGTTCAGTCCTGGGATTTGTTCCCTGCAGCCTGGTCGCGTAACACGGCGCCCAGCAGATTCAGTGCGGCGGCACAGGCGTGCCTCCGGACCGACTCCCGGTCGCCGTCGAACAGGTATTCGTTCACCGTCGTCCCGGCCGCTGATGCTACGGCCACGAAGACGGTGCCCACCGCCTTACCGGCGTGTGGCTCGGGTCCCGCAGCTCCGGTGGTGGAAACGCCCAGATCGGCGTCGAAGACGCGCCGTGCGCCTTCCGCCATCTGGCGTGCGACGACGGCGTCCACCGCCCCGGTCGCGGCGATCCCTGCGGAGTCGACGCCGAGAATGTCCACCTTGATCTGGTTCTGGTAGGTCACCGCCCCACCCTGCAACACCGCGGATGCGCCCGGCACCGAGCCCAGCGCGGCGCTGACCATCCCGGCGGTCAGCGACTCGGCAGTGGCGATGGTGAGGTGACAGGCTGTTGCCTGGCGGATCACCTCTGCGGCAGGCCCAGCGGGAACTAACGGTTCCATCGGTGCCGCGCTTACGACGTCGGGCTGCCGGGGTGCCCGGTTGAACGCGCATCCCGCCGGAGCCGGATCGCCTGGATAATGTAGTCGATCCCGGTGACGACGGTGACGGCGACGGCTGCCAGCATCACCGTGATGGCCAGCCAGGAATACCAGTCACCTAACACCCCGGCCAGTGGCAGCAGGTACAGGAAGATGGCGAAGGTCTGGATGACCGTTTTGAGTTTCCCGCCGCGCGAGGCTGGCATCACTCCGTAGCGGATGACGGCGAACCGCAGCACGGTGATGCCCAGTTCGCGGACCAGGATCACGATGGTGACCCACCACCAGAGTTCTCCAATGACAGAGAGCAGGATCAGTGCGGCACCTATGAGCAGTTTGTCGGCGATAGGGTCGGCGATCTTCCCAAAGTCGGTGATTAGCCCGCGGCTCCGGGCCAGGTCGCCGTCGAGTTTATCGGTGTAGATCGCGACGGCGAACACCGCCACCGCCAGCCAGCGGAAAAGCCCGCCCGAGCCATCGGCGGCCGAGTCGTCCAGGAGCAGAAACCAGATGAAGAACGGGACGAGAAGGATCCGCACCACCGTAAGGACGTTGGCAATGTTCAGCGTAGGGACCTGTTTGGCCGGAGGAATACTCACGGCATAAGGCTACCTTCCCGTGAGGCTCCAGGCGTCAGTTGAGCCGTCATCGTCGTCGTCCGAGCCGTCATGGTACTGGCCCNCCCGCCTGGTGGCGAGCCTCGAGATCGTCGGCCACCAGGTCGATCGGTGGTGCCTGCGGGGCGCTGGGCGCCGGCTCGTCGGGGACGGACACGGGTCCGTCACCGCGCATGGCGCCGAGTACCGCTGCCAGGTCATCAGGCTTGACCAGGACGTCGCGGGCCTTTGAGCCTTCCGAGGGACCCACCACACCGCGGGACTCCAACAGGTCCATGAGCCGGCCCGCCTTGGCGAAGCCGACCCGCAGTTTACGCTGCAGCATGGACGTGGAACCGAACTGGGTGGTGACCACCAGTTCCGTGGCCTGCAGGAGAACGTCGAGGTCGTCGCCGATGTCGTCGTCGATCTGCTTTTTCGGCGCCTCGACCGCCACATCCTCACGGTAGTTGGCCTTCAGCTGGCCCTTGACGTGTTCCACCACCCGGTGGATTTCGGACTCCGTGACCCAGGCGCCCTGCACGCGCATGGGCTTGGATGCGCCCATGGGCAGGAACAGCGCGTCGCCCTGGCCGATGAGCTTTTCGGCGCCCGGCTGGTCCAGGACCACGCGGGAGTCGGTGACCGACGACGTCGCGAACGCCATCCGGGACGGAACGTTGGCTTTGATCAGGCCGGTGACGACGTCGACCGATGGCCGCTGGGTGGCGAGCACCAGGTGGATGCCGGCGGCGCGCGCCAGCTGGGTGATGCGCACGATCGAGTCCTCGACGTCGCGCGGGGCGACCATCATCAGGTCGGCGAGCTCGTCGACGATGACCAGCAGATACGGGTACGGGCGCACCACGCGCTTGGAACCCTCGGGCGGGATGACCTTCCCGTTCCGGACCGCCTTGTTGAAGTCGTCGATGTGCTTGTAGCCGTAGTTGGCGAGATCGTCATAGCGGGTGTCCATTTCACGGACTACCCACTGCAGGGCCTCGGCGGCCTTCTTGGGGCTGGTGATGATGGGCGTGATCAGGTGCGGCACGCCTTCGTAGGCGGTGAGCTCCACCCGCTTGGGGTCGACCATCACCATGCGCACCTCGTCGGGGGTGGAGCGCATCAGGATCGAGGTGATCATGGAGTTCACAAACGATGATTTACCGGCACCGGTGGCACCGGCAACCAGCAGGTGGGGCATCTTGGCCAGGTTGGCGACGACGAACCCGCCCTCAACGTCCTTGCCGACACCCATCACCATCGGGTGTTCGGTCTTGCGGGCGTTGCCGGACCGCAGCACGTCGCCCAGTGACACCGTTTCACGGTCGGTGTTGGGGATCTCGATGCCGATGGCCGACTTGCCCGGAATCGGGGACAGGATGCGGACGTCGGAACTCGCGACGGCGTAGGAGATGTTCTTGGACAGCGCGGTCACCCGTTCCACCTTGGTGCCCGGCGCCAGCTCGATTTCGTAGCGGGTGACAGTGGGGCCGCGGGAGAACCCCGTGACCTTCGCGTCAACGTGGAACTGGTCGAGGGTGTGGGTCAGGGCTGCGACCACAGAGTCGTTGGCTTCGGACCGTTCCTTGGGCGGGGTACCGGCGGGCAGGTAGTCCGACGGCGGCAGGGTGTACGTGACGTCGCCGGCCAGCTGCAGCTGCTCGGTGCGCTGCGGCATGGGGGTCGGCGGGATCTGCGGCTGCACCGGATTGGACGGTACCTGTGGTGCGGGGGTAGGGAGGACCGCCATCGCCTCGGTGGCCGGTTCAGGGTTGCCACCGGGGTCGTGGGCGCGGTCGTTGGGATCTGTGGGGATGCCATGATCCTGTTTGATCTTCTCGGTGGCGCGTTCCTGCTGGGTAGGACGCCGGACGCCCGGTGGTACCCGCGGTTCGGTGGGGACCGGCGCCGCCTGGTGCGCCTGAGTCTGGTGCTGGGTGTCGTCGTCGTCGGCCAGGACTGCCCGCTCGAATGCTTCATCACCGACGTACCCGTCAAGCTCGGCCTGGGCGCGGTCGGCCGCACGATCGCGTCCGAAGAGACGCATCTTGCGTTTGGGTTTCCTACCGGGTGCCGAGTGGCGCTCGTCGAGGTAGCTTTGATCATGTTTTTCGGTGGCCGGGTCGGTTCCCCGTTCCTTGGTGCCCTGCTGGTCCCGCTCGATGAGGTCCTGGCCCATCAGGTGCTCATACAGGGCGCGCAGCCGGGAGGGGATGTGGCGGAACGGGGTGGCGGTAATGATCAGCAGACTCAGGAAAATGAGTGCCGAGAGCAGCACGATCACCGGCCATTCGGTCAGGATTCCGCTGAGCGGGCCGGCCACGAGGAAGCCGACCACTCCCCCGGCCTGCCAGAGGCGTTCGAAACCGTCGGCGAGGGCTGGCGCTCCCCCCGAGAGGTGGGCGATACCTGAACCCGCGAACAGGGCAATGGTCATCCCAATGCCCACCCGGTTGTTGGCCCGGTGGTTCTCCGGATACCTGAAGAGGCGCACCGCGCCGATCAGCAGCATGAACGGCACAAGCAGCGCCATCCAACCGAAGGTTCCAGCGGCGACAGCGTGCACCACATCGGCGCCGGGCCCCGTGAGCGCCCACCACTCGACTGCGGCGACTGCCACGCTGAGGATCATCAGGAACAGGCCGGTGCCGTCCCGGCGGAGCTCCTTATCCGGGTGGACGTCGTGCCCGAACTTGCGGATACCCGAGGCGACCATGTGGGCGGCCCCCATCCACAGCCCCCGGAGTGCGCGCAGAGGCAGGGGAAGCGTGTCCCCGGGCAGCGCGGGCTGCTGTTTGGTGGGTTGCCGGGTGTTGCCACCGCTTTTGTTTGCGCCGCTACGGCCCGAAGTTGAACGCGCAGCAGCCGAGGTGTTCTTACCGCGCGACTGCTGTGAACCTCTGGGGCCCGGGGAAGTACGAGTCGCCATAGTGCCAACGGTACCGGACATAGCCCCGGATTCCCCGGACATACGCGGCCGGATCTGCGTTGCCGCATGCAGTGCTGCTCGGCAGGTGGGGGCGTCCGCCGAGCATCGACAGCTCTGCCCGGTGAGCTGGGAGTCCCGGCGAGCAGGCCTGCTGCCGGTTTCGGCTCCTACGCCTCCAGGACCACCGGAATGATCATCGGCCGGCGGCGGTAGCGCCTATTCACCCAGGTACCAATCACCCGGCGGACCACCTGTTGCAGCTGGTAGACGGTGTGGTCCTTGTTGCTCATTACTGCTTCTTCGAGTGCGGCGTTGAGTTTGGGCTTGATCTCATCGAACACCGAGTCGTCTTCGGCGAAACCCCGGGCGTGGATGTCGGGACCGGACACGATCTTGCCGGTGCTCCTGTTGACCACCGTGACGATGGAGATGAACCCCTCCTCGCCGAGGATCCGGCGGTCCTTCAGGTCGGCGTCGGTGATCTCGCCGATGCTGGACCCGTCCACATAGACGAAACCGCATTCCACCGCCCCGACCACGCGGGCTACCCCGCCCACCAGGTCAATGACCGAACCGTCGTCGGTGAGCAGCACGTTTTCGCTCGGGATCCCGGTCTGCTCGGCGAGCCGGGCGTTGGCAATCAGGTGGCGGGTTTCGCCGTGGACAGGCATGACGTTCCGGGGCCTGAGGATGTTGTAGCAGTACAGCAGCTCACCGGCTGCAGCGTGCCCGGACACATGGACCTTTTCGTTGCCCTTGTGGATGACGTCGGCGCCGAGCTTGAGCAGCCCGTTGATGACCCTGAACACGGCGTTCTCGTTGCCCGGGATCAGTGAGGACGCGAGGATCACGGTGTCGCCCTTGCCGACGGTGATCCGGTGGTCGCCGTTGGCCATCCGGGACAGGGCGGCCATCGGCTCACCCTGGGAGCCGGTGGACATGAGAACCACCTTGTCGTCCGGCAGGGTGTCCACGTTTTTGATGTCCACGAGAATGCCGTCGGGAACCCTGAGGTAGCCGAGCATCGCGGCGATGGCCATGTTCCGCACCATCGAGCGGCCGGCGAAGCAGACGAAACGCCCGTGCGCTTCGGCGGCGTCGAGCACTTGCTGTACCCGGTGGATGTGGGACGAGAACGACGCGACGATGATCCGTTTGGTGACCTGCCCAAACAGCCGGTTCAGGACCGGTCCGATCTCGCGTTCGGCGGTGGTGAAACCGGGCACGTCGGCGTTGGTCGAGTCGACCATGAGGAGGTCAACTCCCTCTTCGCCGAGCCGCGCGAACGCCCTCAGGTCGGTGATGCGCCCGTCCAGGGGCAACTGGTCCATCTTGAAGTCGCCGGTGTGCAGGACGTTTCCTGCGCTGGTGCGGATGAAGACCGCGAGGGCATCCGGGATGGAGTGGTTGACCGCCACGAACTCGCACTCGAACGGTCCGAACTGTTCAATCTGCCCCTCGGTGACGGTGAGGGTGTAGGGGGTGATCCGGTGTTCCTGCAGTTTCGCTTCGATCAGGGCCAACGTGAGCTGGGAGCCGATCAGCGGGATGTCTTTTTTGTGCCGCAGCAGATACGGAACAGCGCCAATGTGGTCCTCATGACCGTGCGTCAGGACCAGTCCGACGACGTCGTCGAGCCGGTCCTCGAGGTACGAAAAGTCGGGGAGGATCAGGTCGACGCCGGGCTGGTTTTCCTCGGGAAACAGCACCCCACAGTCGACGATCAGGAGTTTTCCGTCCAGTTCGAACACCGCCATGTTCCGACCGATTTCGCCGAGGCCGCCCAGGGGGACGATGCGCAGAACGCCCGGTGCGAGTTCTGGTGGGGCGATGAGTGCGGTGGCGGCCGATACCGTCATGCGGGTGTTCCGTCAGCGGTCCGGGTGGAGCGCGGGCGGTCGAAGTTCATCCCCGCTTCGGCCAGGTCGGCGAGCACGGTTTCCATCTCGACGGCGGTGGGTCCGACCAGGGGCAGCCGCACCGCAGCGTTGGGGATCAGCCCCTGCCGTTTGAGGATCTGCTTCGCCGAGACGGCTCCGGGGATGTGGGTCATCACCGCGCGCACCACCGGGTCGAGCTCAAAGTGGATCCGGCGGGCGGTGGCCACGTCCCCGGCGCCCGCGGCGTCGACCAGCGCCCTGAACTGGGCGGTGGCCACGTGTGCGCTGACACTGACCACACCGACGCCGCCAGCCATCATCCAGGGGAGGGTGAGGCCGTCGTCGCCCGAGTACACGTCGAGCGTGGTGTTGGCGAGCACCCTGGTGATCTCCGCGAAATCCGCCTTGGCATCCTTGAGCGCGACAATCCTGGGATTGTCCGCCAGCCGGATCATGGTCTCGGTCTGGATCGGGATGCTGGACCGGCCTGGGATGTCGTAAATCATGATGGGCAGCTCGGTGGCAGCGGCAATCGCTTCGAAGTGGGCCAGCACACCGGCCTGGGTGGGCTTGTTGTAGTACGGGGTGACCACCAGTTGTCCGTCGACGCCAGCGCGCACGGCACGCTGCGCCATCTCGATGGAGTGCGAGGTGTGGTTGGTTCCGGTGCCGGCGATGACCTTCGCCCGCCCGCCCACGGCTTCCACGACCACCCGGAACAGGTCTTCCTTTTCCTGGTCCTCCAGCGTGGAGGTCTCACCGGTGGTCCCGGAGATCACCAGGCCGTCGCAGCCGTCGTCGACCAGGTGAGTCGCGAGCTGGGCGGTGGCCTCGAAGTCCACGCTGCCGTCAGCGTGGAACGGGGTCACCATCGCTGTGACCAGGGTGCCGAAGGGAAGGGTGCGGGTGTCGGTTTGAGCCATGGGTAAAACGTTACCCGGTTCGACACCGTTTAGCTTCCGCTGCACATCGCCGCCGTGGGGCTGACTCCCCGCTGTGAGACGATCAGGTCATGGTATCTGGCAAGGTAACCCGCCGGCTGAGCGGGGTCGACGCCGCCCGCGGTGTGGCGCTGTTTGGGATGATGAGCACCCACATTTTTGCCCTGTACGTTCCGGGCACGGCCGAGGCGTCATGGGTGGCCCTGGTTTTCTCCGGCCGGGCATCAGCCCTGTTCGCCGTCGTCGCCGGGCTCGGCCTTGCCCTGTTGACCGGAGGGAACCGGATCCACCACCGCAACGCCATCGGGATGGACCGCCGGGGCATCGCGGCACGTGCGGCCGTCATCATGGTGATCGGGCTGATGCTGGGCGGACTGGAAACCAACATCGCCATCATCCTCTTCCACTACGGGGTGCTGTTCCTGCTGGCGCTGCCGTTCGTCTCCATGCCGTTCAGGCGGCTTCTCTGGTGGGCAGCAGGCTGGCTGCTCCTTTCGCCGGTCGCCGCCTATTTGCTGCGGCCCTGGATCGCCGAGACGGTCAATCCGCCGTCGATTGGTGGGAATCCGCTCTGGGAAACGCTGCTGGAACCGGCCACGCTGCTGGCCGACATCACCGTGACCGGTTACTACCCGGCGTTGCAGTGGCTGAGCTACATCCTGATCGGCATGGCGATCGGCCGTCTACCACTCCGGGACAAACGGGTACAACTGGGCCTGGTGGTGTCCGGTGCGACCCTGGCCGTGGCGGCGAAACTCGTCAGCGGCTACCTCCTCGGCCCGTTGGGCGGTCTGGCGGCACTGCTGCAGACCCCCGACGGCAGCAGATACCCGCTGGCGGCAATGATGAGCGTCAGCCTGACGGGGGTCGACCAATCCGATTCGTGGTGGTGGCTGGCCGTGAGCGCACCCCACTCGGGCTCCCCCCTGGACCTGCTGCACACCGGCGGGACGGCTGCCCTGGTGATTGGGCTGTGCCTGCTGGCCACCCGGCGGTTTGAATCCGCGCTACTCCCCCTGTCGGCAGCCGGGGCGATGACCCTGACCCTTTACGCGGTTCATATCTGGACCATGAGCGTTGTCGATGCCCAGACCCCGGCGCCCGACCCGGCGCTGGTGTATTGGGGCCAGGCGGTCGTGTTTGTTGTCCTCGGCATCCTCTTCCAGCGCATCAACGCCCGCGGGCCCCTGGAGTTACTGACCTCCGGAGCGTCGCGGGCGGCGCGGGCGGGTGTGAACAGCTAACGCTGTTAGCGGGCTGCGTTGTACAGTTTCCCGGCGGTGCGCATGGAGCGCCTCGCCCTGGTCCTGTCCCCGGCTGCGTCGTAGGCGCAGGAGAGCCTGAACCAGCCGCGCCAGTCGTCCGGCGCCGCCTCAACCTCCGCCTGGTATTCGGGGAACCGTGCGTCCGCTGCCGACCGGACAATCCGACCGGCGGGGGTACGGGGCAGGTCGTCGATGGGGAGCCCTCCCTCGGCATCAAGGTCGGACGCCATCTTTGAGGTCTGTATCCCGAACAGCAGTTCGCGGATCATGGCCCACCCGCCGATCAGCGGCAACAGGAGGTAGGCGAGCCCGAGTGCCTTGGCGACCAGGTCCGGGTCGGTGAGGAGGATGACGCTGCGTTGCAGGGCGATGATCAGCCAGAAGACGAGCAGCAGGCTCACCAGTGCGACGCCGATTTTGGCCCGGTGGCGTTTTACTGCGTCAAGGAACCCAGCTGTTTCGGCCATGGGGGAGGTCACGCTTCCAGTTCGAGGTAGCCGTCCAGCCCGACCGTCAGGCCGGGGTGGGACGCGACACCGCGCACGCCCAGCAGCACGCCGGGCATGAATGATTCGCGGTGGTAGGAGTCATGGCGAATGGTGAGCTGCTCGCCAACGCCACCGAGGAGCACCTCCTGGTGCGCGACCAGACCGCGCAGCCGTACCGAGTGCACCCGGACGCCGTCGACGTCGGCGCCGCGGGCGCCGTCGAGCTCGGCGGTGGTTGCGTCGGGGCTGGCGGGAAGGCCGGCTTCCCGGCGTGTTTGCGCGATCAGGTTCGCGGTCCGCACGGCGGTACCCGAGGGAGCGTCCACCTTGTCCGGATGATGCAGTTCGACGATCTCAACCGACTCGAAGTATTTGGCTGCCCGCGCGGCGAACGCTGAGGCCAGCACCGAGCCGACCGCGAAGTTCGGGGCGATCAGCACCCCGGTGGTCGGGTGATCAGCGAGCAGACTGCCGAGCTGCTGCAGCCGTGATTCGTCCCACCCGGTAGTCCCGACGACGGCATGGATGCCGCGCTCCACGGCGAACACCACGTTGTCGAAGGTCGCGTCGGGGACGGAGAGGTCGACGATGCATTGCGCGCCGGCCGCGACAATGGTGTCCAGGGTGTCTTCGCGCCCGAGGGCTGCCACCAGTTTCAGGTCCGCTGCGGCGTCGATGGCCTTGACGGCCTCCGACCCCATGCGGCCGGCGGCGCCGAGTACGGCCACGGCAAGTTGTTCAGTCATAACACCCAACCCTACTGATCGGGCACTCCCCTGCCCATTTGGGTCAGGAGTCCCCCGCGGTGGCTGCGGATCCGGCACCCACCCACTCGACGGTCCCGTCGGTGAAGAACTGTTCCTTCCAGATGGGGACCTTTTCCTTGACGGTGTCCACCAGCTCGGAGCAGGCGGCGAAGGCTTCGCCCCGGTGGGCGGAGGCGACAGCTGCCACCAGGGCAGGGTCACCAATGGTTAGCGGACCGACGCGGTGCGCCACCCAGATCCGAACGCCCTGGTACCGGGCGGCGATCCCGTCGGCGATCTCGCCGATAATCCGCTCAGCGCTGGGGTGCGCCGAGTAGCTCAGCGACGTGACGTCGCGGCCGCCGTCGTGGTTTCTCACCACCCCGCCGAAACCCACTACCGCTCCACAGTCCGGTGCGTCGACCTGGGCGAGGGCCTCATCGAGGCTGATGCTTTGCTGCGCGAGGGACACATGCACCACGTGGCTAGTGTTCATTTTTTCCTTCCAGCTGGGAGCAGATGTGCCCCAGCAGTGGTTTGAGCACTGCCAACCCGTCCCGGACCCCGCCGGGTGAGCCGGGCAGGTTGATCACGAAGGTGCTTCCGGCGGTGCCAGCATGACCACGGCTCAGTGCTGCTGTTGGGACCTTCTCGGTACCGAGGCGCCGGAGCGCTTCCATCACGCCGGGCAGGTGGCGCTGAAGGTAGGGTGCGGTTTGTTCGGGGGTGACATCGTCGGGGCTCAACCCGGTGCCGCCGCTGGTGATAACCACCGACGGTGAGCCCTTGAGCACGTCACCGATCGTTTGGCCCACGGCGTCGCCGTCGGGCACCACCAGGGTTTCCTGCGGCGCGAAGCCGTTCTCCAGCAGCCAGCTGTGGATGAGTGGACCGCACTCGTCCTGGTAAACCCCGGCGGCTGCGCGGGTCGAGGCGATGATCACCGCTGCGGTGCGCGGGGCGCTCATGCCGTCCAGTCCCCGCTCTTGCCGCCGGACTTCGCCAGCACTTTCGTGTCAGTGATGATGGCCCGCTTGTCCACTGCCTTGATCATGTCGTAGAGCGCGAGGGCTGCCAGGGAGGCACCGGTCAGGGCTTCCATCTCGACGCCGGTGACTGCCGTTGTCTTGACCGCGCAGGTAATTGTCACGGCGTTCTCGGCGGCCTCGAAATCCACGGTGATCTTGCTCAAGGGCAGGGGGTGGCAGAGCGGGATCAGTGCGGACGTCTGCTTGGCAGCCAGGATGCCGGCCACCCGCGCGACGGCGAGTGCGTCGCCTTTGGGCAGGCCACCGGCGGTGATCAGTCCGACCACCTCCGCGGTGGTGTGCAGGATGGCCTGTGCGGTGGCTTCGCGGGTGGTTTCAGCCTTCGCCGACACATCGACCATGTGGGCGCTGCCGTCTGCGCGGACGTGGCTCAATGACGACGGGCTGGGGTTCTCGGTCATGCTGTCCTTACTGGTTCTCGATACTTAGCTGTGCTCTGGCCCGGCCACGGCGAGGAGGCTCGCTGCGGGAATCCCAAAGGATGGTGCGCCGTGCACCCCATCCACCAACCAGACGGTAACCAGATCCCCCGCGGCCAGGCAACCGGTGCCAGCCGGTAGGTGGACCAGCACGTTTGATTCGGCCAGCGCATGGATCAGGTGCGATCCCGGGCCGCCTACCAGCCTAACCGTTCCGAGCGCTTCCCCCGCTGCCGCCCGGGGCGTGTACCAGCCCCGCCGGACCTGGTGTTTGGCCTCGGGCGAGGTGACCTCCTCTTCGAGCGCGGCGGTCAGCGCGACCCGAGGATGAGGGGTCCCCGCGACGGCGGTCAGCGCTGGGCGGAGGAACATTTCGAAGGAGACGAGCGCGCTGACCGGGTTGCCCGGGAACCCCAGGAACGGGACACCGCCGATGGTCCCCAACGCCTGCGGTCCGCCCGGTTGCATGGCGACCGAGAGGAACTCGACGCTGCTATTGGCCAGCGCCTGCTTCACCACCTCATACGCGCCCTGACTGATGCCACCGGTGGTGAGGATCAGGTGGATGCCACTGTCGGCCACCGCCGCGAACGCCTCCCGCAGCAGGGCAGGATTGTCATCCATCAGTCGGTGGCGGACGACGGCGGCGCCCGCGTCCAGGAGTGCGCTTTCGAGCAGTGTGGTGTTGGCGTCGAAGATTTTGCCGGGTTGCGGGGTGCTGCCGGGCTCCTGTACTTCGTCCCCGGTGGTCAGCAGCAGGACGGTGAAGGGACGGCGCACCGGGACGGTTGCCACGCCGCAGGCCGCGAGGAGGCCCAGTTGGGCCGGGCCGAGGAGTGTCCCGGCGGTGAGGGCCGCTGTACCGGCCGCGATGTCGCTGCCGATCCGGCGGATGAAGGCACCGGGCTCGACCGTCCCGGGGAGGTCAACGGTCAGGGCGACGCCTGACGCGTAGTCCGCAGCCGAATAGAACTGGGCGGGTGTGACCCGTTCGATTGGGACGACGGCACCGGTGTGGCGGGGAATCATGGCGCCGGTCATGATGGGCGCGGCGGTCCCCTGAACCAGGTCCGGCGGTTCGATGCCAGCCGGAATGGGAGCTCCGACGCTGAGGGTTAGCCCCCGATGGTCGCTGATTACATCCACATCGGCCTCATGGATGGCGTAACCGTCCATCTGCGAGTTATCGAACGGAGGCAGACTCACCGGGGCGGGCAGATCGGTGGCCAGCACCCGGCCGCGGGNCGGGCCGCCGCCAGCGGAAGGTGGTCGTTGTTCGACTCTGCCCGGCTATCGGCCAGACTGTCGGCGGGGTAGCCGCTGCTGTAGCGCAGCAGCCCCAGCACGGCTTGCTGATGTTCCTCGACGCTTCTGATCATGGGATCCCTACCTGCCCTCACGGTTAGCTCTGATGCTCCACCTTAGGCTCCCATGAAACCGTGCTCAGGCAACCGTGCTCAGGAAACCGTGAACGACACGGTGTGGAGTCCCGTGGCGCCGTCGGGGGTCACCGGTGCCACCCGGTCCACCTGCACCGCCCCCGTCGCATCGACGGCCCGTACCTGCACCGTGTGTGATCCCGGGTCCAGCTGGATGTCGGCCGAGAACTGCCGCCACGTGTCCCGGGAGATCTCGGTTCCCAGCCGGGCGCTCTGCCATCTGCCCCCGTCCACCCTCACCTCGACCCGCTCAATCCCCCGGTGTTGCGCCCAGGCGTAGCCGGCGATCGCGACCGTCCCGGCGGGCACCGTCGAATTGTTTTGGGGGACGTCAATGCGTGAGGAGGTTTTGACCGGCCCACGTTCTGACCAGCCCCGGGTAGACCAGTAGGCGACGTCGTCGTCGTACCGTGTCACTTTCAGCTCGGTCACCCACTTGGTCGCCGAGACGAAACCGTACAGCCCGGGAACCACCAGGCGGACGGGGAACCCATGTTCAACAGGCAGGGTTTCGCCGTTCATTCCGACGGCGATCAGTGAGTCCCGGTCGTCGGTCATGGCTTCCAGCGGAGTGCTGGCGGTGAATCCGTCGATGCTGCGCGACAGCACCATATCGGCCCCCTCCTGGACGCCCGCCATGGCCAGCAGGTCGCGGACCGGCCAGCCGAGCCATTTTGCGTTGCCGATCAGGTCACCGCCCACCACGTTCGAAACGCAGGCGAGGGTGATATAGCTTTCGATCAGGGGCTTGGCCAGGAGCTCGTCGAAGGTCAGCTCGACCTCCCGATCCACCATGCCGGTCACCCGTAGCCGCCAGGTGACCGGATCCACTACCGGCACCACGAGGGCGGTATCGATCCGGTAGTAGTTATCGTTGGGGGTCACGAGCGGTGAAACGCCGTCGACGCCGAGATCCGCCCCTGCGGGAAGCACTGCTGCCGCCGAAGCCCGGTTCGCGCTCGGCGACGGCCTTGGCAGGGAGATCTGTTCCCTGGCGACGGTCACCAGGGATTGGCTGTTGCGCACCCCCGCC
>NZ_ALPM01000088.1:0-6004 GCF_000294595.1 Arthrobacter sp. TB 23
GCGGGGGTGCCAGGCCGCCAGCCGGTCGATCATGACGCTGATCAGCATGACGCCTAGTACCAGGGCGACCACCGGCGCCGCGAAGGCGGGCGTTGAGGACTGCGGCCGTGCGGCGACGGCGGCGATCCCCGCCAGGCCGAACGCCAGCACGACTGCGGCTCCGGCCCGACGCCACCTGTATTCAAGGATTCCGGCGGCGGCGGCCATTGAAGCGATGATGAGGAACATTGTGCCGAGGAATACCAGCTTGTCGGCGGTGCCGAACGTCTCGATGGCCCAGTCCTTGACGCCGGGTGGCAGCACATCAATGACGATCGACCCGACGGCGGTCACCGGGGAAAGGGAGGGGCTGACCAGCGCGGCGGTCAGCTCGGCGGCGATCACAGCGAGCAGGACAGCAACCAGCCCGGAAAGTGCTGCCCATCCGTTGGTCCGTCTCACGCCGGTCACCCTTTCTGTGATGTGTCAGTCATTTAGCCCAACGTCTGCGCCCCATCATCGGTTCGCCGGGCGTGCATAAGCCTCCACCGAATAGTGGCCCTAGCTGAAAGGGCGTAATCTCGAGGGATGGGAATTGAACTGGGTATGCCGCATATCGGGGTCCAGCGTCCCTCTGATGCCGGGCCGGGGCTGATTGACAGTTTCGGCCGCAAGGCCACTGACATGCGCCTGTCGCTGACCGACAAATGTAATCTGCGCTGCACTTATTGCATGCCCGCCGAGGGTCTTGACTGGCTGCAAAAGTCAGCCGTGCTCTCCCGTGAGGAGATCGTCCGGCTGGTGCGGATCGGCGTTGATTCCCTCGGGGTGCGTGAATTGCGCCTGACGGGTGGCGAACCGCTGGTGCGGGCCGACCTGCTGCAGATCATCGGCGATATCCGCGCCAACCACGCGGACCTGCCCATCTCCATGACGACCAACGGCCTGGGCCTGGACAAAAAGGCTCAAGCCCTCAAGGACGCGGGCCTGAGCCGGATCAATGTGTCGATGGATTCGCTCCACCCCGATACGTTTGCCCAACTGACCCGCCGGCCGTTCCTCGACCGGGTGCTGCGGGGTATCGAAGCTGCGGCGGAGGTGGGACTTGGCCTGGTCAAGATCAACGCCGTCCTGATGCGCGGGATCAACGACCATGAGGCGCCCGAACTCCTCGAATGGGCGGTGTCCAAGGGATTTGAGCTGCGTTTTATCGAGCAGATGCCCCTCGACGCGGACCACGGCTGGACCCGCGACGGCATGATCACTGCCCTCGAGATGCGGACCCTGCTGGAGCAGCAGTTTGTGCTGACCCCGGATCCGCGCAACCGGGACGGCGCCCCCGCCGAGCGCTGGGAGGTACGCCGAATCGCGGCCCCTGACATCGTCGTCGGCACCGTGGGCATTATCGCCTCGGTGACTGAGCCGTTCTGCGCCGACTGCCGGCGAACCCGCGTCACCGCCGAGGGCAAGATCATGAGCTGCCTATTTTCCCGCGAGGAGACCGATCTACGGGATCTGCTGCGGTCGGACGCCGACGACGACGCGATCGCCGCACGCTGGCAGGACGCCATGTGGGCCAAGCCGAAAGCGCATGGGATGGGCCACGTCGGTCTGGGTTCGGACGATTTTGTCCAGCCGGACCGCAGCATGAGCGCGATCGGCGGCTAGATGCTGATTCGATATTTCGGCGCCGCGCAGGCCGCAGCCGGTACGGCAGAAGAACGACTCGACCTCGACGCAGCGACGCTCGAGACGGTCCTGGCACACCTCACCGCCCGGTACCCGCTGCCGGTTCGGGTGGGCGGGCCGGCGATGCCCGAGGTCATCGCCCGGAGCAGCTTCCTGCTGAACGAGGTGGCTGCCCGTGACCGCGGCCGGGTGCTGGCCGCCGACGACGTCCTGGATATTCTGCCGCCCTTCGCCGGGGGCTAGCAGCACACGCCCAGCCGCGCTGGGCAGACAGCCTTAACCATCAATGACGCGCCCCTGACGTTCGGGGTGCGTCATTGATGGTTAACAGCTGTGCAGGACCGCTAGTGGCCGAAGTCCGCCGGGGCGTCGAACGGGCCCACAACGGTAATCGTGCGCGGGGCGGCAGCCAGTTCGGCAGCCAGTTCCCGCACCTGTTCCTCGGTGACGGCGTTGACCCGTGCCAGCACCTCATCGAGGCCGAGGAACTCCCCCGACACCAGTTCTGCCCGGCCGAGGCGTGACATCCGAGACCCGCTGTCCTCCAGTGCCAGCACCATGCCGCCGGAGAGTTGCCCGACGGCTCGACGCAGCTCATCGGCGGAAATCCCGTCTGCGGCGAGCCGGTCCAGCTCGGCACCGAGCAGCTCAATGACCTGACCGGTCTTCGCCGGTGAGCACCCCGCGTACATGGCGAAGTAGCCAGCGTCGGCGTAGGAGGCGGAGAAGGAGTAGGTCGAATAGACGAGCCCGCGCTTCTCGCGGATTTCCTGGAAAAGCCGTGATGACATCCCGCCGCCCAGGACGGCGTTCAGCACGCTCATCACGAACCGCCGGTCGTCGGTGGCGGTGATTGACGGGCAGCCGACCAGAATGTTTGCCTGCTCCACCGCACGCCGAATGACCCGGATTCCTCCGGTGCTTTCAATCGGTACCGGCGTATCGGAACGACGGGCCACGGGCAGTGCATCGTCCTCCAGCGTCCAGCCGGCGGTCCGCAGCGCGTCGAGGACGAGCCCGCAGACCACTTCGTGGTCCAGTCCCCCGGCCGCGGTGACGACCAGTTCCGATGGTCGGTAATACTGGCGGTAGTGTGCCAGGACCGAGTCGCGGGGCACTGCCTTGATGGCGTCGGGGGTGCCACCGATGGGGCGACCCAGTGGGTGGGACCCGAGCACCGCTTCGACGAATTCTTCGTGGGCGACGTCGGCGGGGTCATCGCTGTCCATCGCGATTTCCTCGAGGATGACGTCGCGTTCCTGCTCAAGTTCGTCGGCGTCAATCACGGCGCTGGTCACCATGTCGGCGATCACGTCGATTGCCATGGGCAGATCAGCGTCAAGCACCCGGGCGAAATAGCACGTGTGCTCCTTCGCCGTGGCAGCGTTGGATTCACCGCCCACCTCGTCAAACGCTTCGGCAATCTCGAGCGCAGTGCGCCGCGTGGTGCCCTTGAAGAGCAGGTGTTCAAGGAAGTGAGTGGACCCGTGCTGGCCTTCGGCCTCATCCCGGGATCCGACCCCCACCCAGAAACCGATGGTCGCGGACCGCTGGCCGGGCATTGCCTCGGTCAGGACGCGCACCCCGCCGGGAAGTACCGACCGGCGCACCACGGCGCCGCCCAGCGTCCCAGCGACGAGCGTGGGATCGTGGCCGGCACCCGCACTGTCCGCGGAAGGCGCAGGGGTGGGCAGCAGCGGCAGGACGATCGACGTCGGCCCAGTGCGGTTCTCGTGTGAAACGGCCAACGGCCCTGCTCCCGACATGGTGTCGGGAACAGGACCGGAGGCGTTGTTAGCTGATACAACCATTCGCTAGTTGTCGTCACCCTCTGCTGAGTCCGCCGAGGCGTTCTCAGCCGCAGCGTCGTCGGCAACCACTGGGGAGAGCGAAAGCTTTCCGCGGTCATCGATCTTGGTGATTTCGACCTGAACCTTCTGGCCCACCGAAACAATGTCGTCGACGTTGTCGACGCGCTTGCCGTTGGCCAGCTTGCGCAGCTCGGAGATGTGCAGCAGCCCATCCTTGCCCGGGGTCAGCGACACGAAGGCACCGAAGGTGGTGGTCTTCACGACCGTACCCAGGTACCGCTCGCCAATCTCAGGAACCTGAGGGTTGGCGATGGCGTTCACTGCGGCGCGTGCAGCCTCGGCCGCACCACCGTTGGTGGCGCCGATCAGGACCGTGCCGTCATCTTCGATGGAGATGTCAGCGCCGGTGTCTTCCTGGATCTGGTTGATCATCTTGCCCTTGGGGCCAATGACCTCGCCGATCTTGTCAACCGGGATCTTCACCGAGATGATGCGTGGCGCGAACTCGGAAAGCTCGTCCGGCACGTCGATGGCTGCCTCAAGAACACCCAGGATGTGCAGCCGGGCTTCACGGGCCTGCTTCAGGGCTGCGGCGAGCACTGAGGCGGGGATTCCGTCGAGCTTGGTGTCCAGCTGGATGGCTGTGACGAACTCGGCGGTACCGGCAACCTTGAAGTCCATGTCGCCGAAAGCATCTTCAGCGCCGAGGATGTCGGTCAGTGCCGCGTAGCGGGTCTGACCGTCGACGACGTCGGACACCAGGCCCATGGCGATACCAGCGACGGGTGCCTTCAGGGGCACACCGGCGTTGAGCAGCGACAGGGTTGAAGCACAGACCGAGCCCATCGACGTCGAGCCGTTGGAGCTCAGCGCCTCGGAGACCTGACGGATCGCGTAAGGGAATTCCTCACGGGTCGGCAGGACCGGCATCAGGGCGCGCTCGGCGAGGGCACCGTGACCGATTTCGCGGCGCTTCGGCGAACCGACGCGACCGGTTTCACCGGTGGAGTATGGAGGGAAGTTGTAGTTGTGCATGTAGCGCTTGCGCGTTACCGGCGACAACGAATCAATCTGCTGCTCCATCTTGAGCATGTTCAGCGTGGTGATTCCCATGATCTGGGTTTCGCCGCGTTCGAAGATCGCAGAACCGTGAACGCGAGGCAGGACCTCGACCTCGGCGGTGAGCTGACGGATGTCGCTCAGGCCGCGGCCGTCGATACGGATCTGATCCTTGAGGATGCGCTGGCGGACAACGCTCTTGGTGACCGACCGGAAGGCGGCAGAGAGTTCCTTCTCGCGTCCTTCGAACTGCCCGGCGAGGTCAGCGGTGACGCTGTCCTTGAGGGCGTCCGAGGCGGTGTCGCGCTCCTTCTTGTCACCGATCTGGAAGACCTCGGTCAGCTTGGCGGCTGCTGCCGACTCGACCGCTGCAAAGACGTCGTCCTGGTAGTCAAGGAAGACCGGGAAGTCAACTGTTGGCTTGGCGGCGCGGCCGGCAAGGTCAGCCTGGGCGTCACAGAGGGCACGGATGTACGGCTTTGCCGCTTCCAGGCCGTCGGCGACGATCTCTTCGGTCGGTGCGGTGGCACCGTCTTCCTTGATGAGCTTCCACGAGTTGTCGGTGGCTTCAGCTTCCACCATCATGATGGCGACGTCGTCACCCTCGGGTCCACTGACCACACGGCCGGCAACGACCATGTCGAAGACCGAGTTCTCCAGTTCGGAGTGCTTCGGGAAGGCGATCCACTGATCCTGGCCGCTGCCATCGGAGACGAGTGCCACGCGGACACCACCGATCGGACCGGAGAAGGGGAGGCCGGAGAGCTGCGTGGACATCGAGGCGGCGTTGATGGCAACGACGTCGTATCGCACGTCGGGGTTGATCGCCAGGACGGTGACCACGATCTGGACCTCGTTGCGGAGGCCCTTCACGAAGGCCGGGCGCAGCGGGCGGTCCATCAGCCGGCAGGCGAGGATCGCCTCGGTGGAGGGACGGCCTTCGCGGCGGAAGAAGGAGCCTGGGATGCGCCCTGCGGCGTACATGCGCTCTTCAACGTCGACGGTCAGGGGGAAGAAGTCGAAGCCTTCGCGGGGGTGCTTGCCAGCGGTCGTTGCTGACAGGAGCGCTGTGTCTTCGTCGATGTAAACCATTGCGGCGCCGGCTGCCTGCTGTGCAAGGCGGCCAGTCTCGAACCGTACGGTGCGCTTGCCGAACCGGCCGTTGTCAATAACGGCTTCGGCGAATTGAATTTCGGGACCCTCCATAGAGAGTCACCTCCGTTTCTGTTTGGGCTGGTGCCCTGCCGGAACCTGATCACCGTTCAATGCGGTGATGCTCGCACCCGGTCTTCGATCGAGATCCACGGGGACTCACGCGTGCTCTGCACTGTTCTGCGCTGCACGGTCGTCTGCTCCCGGAGACCACTACCGAGGACCGCGAATGCGCGGTGCCTGCCTGGCTCCATGTGTTTTTAGTTGTTTGTGTGGCCGGTGGCCACATGTGGAAGGCGGCTCCTTCCCTCAGG
>NZ_ALPM01000088.1:6009-14353 GCF_000294595.1 Arthrobacter sp. TB 23
CCCGCCCCACGTGTGTTACTAGCGGCGCAGGCCGAGACGCTCGATGAGCGTACGGTAGCGCGTGATGTCAGTCTTACGCAGGTAGTCCAGCAGACGACGACGGCGTCCAACCATCAAGAGCAGGCCACGACGCGTGTGGTGGTCGTGCTTGTGCATCTTGAGGTGTTCGGTGAGGTCGAGAATACGGCGGGACAGCATCGCAATCTGCACCTCAGGTGAGCCGGTGTCGGCTTCCCCGGTTGCATATTCCTTAATGATTTCCTGCTTGATAGCGGCGTCAAGGGCCACAATAACTCCTAGAGTTGTACCGTGAACAAGTTCCCTGGTCTTGCCGACAGTCGCCTGCCGAACCAAAGACACAGAAAGATCCAGCCACCACGGACTGCAGCCGGATCCACGGTCCAGTTTACCTGCTGAGGCGTTGTTCTGTCGAAAGGACCTCGCGGGTCTCTTCGACGTCGAGCCGCATCTGGGCGATCAGCGTGTCGGGCCCGGTGTAGGCCACCATTCCCCTCAACCGACGGGTGAACTCCACGATGATGATCTGTCCGTACAGGTCGAAGTCGGAAACGTCTTCCTTGGGGCGATCAATGACGTGTGCTTCGACGTGGCGACTGACGCCTTCGAAGGTGGGGTTCGATCCGACCGAAATGGCTGCGGGCCAGCGGGTGCCGGCTTCGTCGACGAGCCATCCGGCGTAGATCCCATCGGCGGGAATATAGCCGCCGGAGGCTGGTGACAGGTTGGCGGTCGGGTAGCCCAGTTCACGGCCGCGAGCCGCGCCGTGGACCACTTCGCCGCGCATCCGGTGTGGCCGTCCGAGGATCCGCGCGGCAGTTGCCACGTCCCCGTCTTCCAGGGCCTCGCGGACCCAGGTGGAGGAACAGCGCCGATCGCCGTCGGCCTCGGTGGGATCGGTCGGGCTGGCGCCGAAGTCGTCGATGACGATCACCTCGAAACCGAGTTTCTGTCCCAGTTCGCGCATCGTGCCGAGGTCGCCGCTATTGTCCCGACCGAAGCGGACATCGTGACCGATCACCACGGCGCGGGCGTTGAGGGCGTCGACGAAGACCTTTTGGACGAACTCTTCCGGCGTGTTTGCCGCCAGTTCCAGCGTGTAATGCATCATCAGCAACGCCTGTATCCCGGTGGTGGCGAGGGTCTCGATGCGGTCCTCAAGACCCATGATGAGTTCCGGCGCCTGATCCGGCCGATGCACCTTGGCGGGGTGGGGCTCAAACGAGATGACTACCGCTGCGGCGTCGCGGTCGCTTGCCGCGGCGACCAGCTGTTGCAACACCCGCTGATGGCCGAGGTGGACACCGTCGAAATTACCAATGGTGACCACCGATGGACCAAAACCATTCGGAACACTGGTCAGGTCATTCCAGTAGTACACGCATCTCCTCTTTCGTTGTAAACCGCCCCCGGGCCCGGGGTGCAGCGCTGACCGCCGGTCTTAGCCGCGTGCTGCGTACTCGTTGCGGATCTCGGTGGTCTTGGCGATGTACCGGTGCCACACCAGCAATGCTGCCGGGAAGGCGAGTTCAATGACCATCAGGATGATCATCATGTAGTGGGGGGTTCCGGAGAACGCCCAGGACAGGACCCGGCCGATACCGCCGATGAAGACCATCAGGCAGACCATCCAGAGCATGTTGGCCCACTCAAACTTCACGCCAATGGTGATAAACGCGGCTCCCACACCGACCATCATCGCCGAGAAAAAGCGGAACTGGCTTTCGAGCGTGGGGCTGGGGTTCCCAATATCGGTGTCAGGCACGCCCGAGGTTCCCGTGATCAGGTAGAAGGCGCCGAAACCGGCGAGGATCAGACCCACCAGGACGACGACAGTCCTGAAGACGCCCCACTCCCCCTTGGGCGACTTGGGCTTGGCGGTCTTCTTTCCGCTCTTCGCTGCGGTTTTGGGTGCCGACGACGGCGTCCCTGCCTTCGCCTGCGCTCCGGCCGGGCTGGCGGGCTGGCCGGCAGTCCGCCCGGCGGCATGGCCCGGAGCCTGAGCGCCCGTTGGCCGTGGCTGCCCGGCGGAGGGGCTTCCCGGCGCGTTGCCCGAGGCCGGGCGGGTGCTGTCCTGCGGATTGCCGGTGGGGTGGTTCTCTGAATTGGACATGATGCTCCCTTTAACTGGCTCCAGCATTAATTGGTACTCCTGCAGTCATACTCTCACGCAGCGGGGCTGATCCGCTCGGTGGTCTGCACCGTTGGTGTTCCCGGCCGATTCAGAAAAAGCCACCAGAGGCCAAGGATCGGCAGAACCAGCGGCACGAAGCCGTATCCCCTGCCGAACAGGGACCACACCGTGTCACTGGGAAATGCCTCCGGGTCGAGGAGGCTGAACAGCCCGACCGTGAGGACACCTACGAGTTCCAGACCCACCGCACCGACTGAAATCCAGTACCAGCGTTTCCCCGGCATCGCCAGGGCCACGGTCGCCAGGACGTAGACGACCGCGGCAAGCGCGGTCAGGAGGTAGGCGAGTGGCGCCTCACCGAATTTGGTGCCGATCTGGAAGGCTGCGCGTGCGGTTGCCGCGAGGGCGAAGACCCCATACACGGCAATCAGCAGGCGTCCCGGCCCGCTGTTGCGGTGCCGGGAGACAGCAGCGCTGTTGTCGGGGCTGTTGTCGGTCACAGGGGCACCCGATCCCAGATTTGTTCCATCCGAAACAGCATAACGAAGACCGTGATTCCGACGGCGCCCAGCACCAGGTTGCTCCATCTGCTGCGCTCCAGGATGGCCCACCAGAACCCGGCCACGGGGATACACAGCGCGGTCAACAGGTAGCCCCAGAACTCCCAGGCCTCCCCCGCGATTGCCTCACCACCGGCCTGCCTGATGATGGCTGCCACCCCATAAACCAGGAGAAACAACTCAACAGCTGCGACCGAGAGGATGGTGATGTCATTCGGTGGCTGCCGGATCACCGCAGCACCGAAGCAGATCACGGCCGACGCCAGGCACACGATGACGCCGGCGATAAAGAACCCGTCAACGATCACTGGGCAGAGCCGTTCCCGGGAGCGAAAACCAGCAGGGGGCGGGCCCGGTCTGACGAGTTCTTGAGGAGGGCTATCAGGGTGCCGTCGGGGGCGAACGCGGCCACCGGACCGTCGTCGGGCCCGGCCGGGATGAAACGCCCGTGCGATAGATCGAGTGCTTCGGCTGCGGAAAGTTCGCGGGGGGTGAAGAGCACCCGCGCCGCATCGTTGATGGGCAACAGTCGGAGATCGGTGGCCAGTTCCTCCAGGGTTGCCGACTGTTCCAGCGAGTACGGACCCACTTGGGTCCGGCGGAGTGCCGTCAGATGTCCGCCGACGCCCAGTGAACCGCCCAGGTCCCGGGCCAGCGCCCGAATATAGGTCCCCGAACTGCATTCGACTGTGACATCGATGTCCAGCAGCGTTCCATCGCCCTCCGCGCTTGTCACGGGCCGGATGTCGTGGATATCAAAGCGGTGGATCGTGACCGGGCGTGCCGCGAGGACCACGTCCTCCCCGGAGCGAACCCGGGTGTAGGCGCGCTGCCCGTTGACTTTGATGGCGCTCACGCTGCTGGGTATCTGCTGTATTTCACCGGTAAGCGCTTCCGCCCCGGCACGGACGGCCTCGGCGGTGATGCCCGCGGCGTCGGCGGTTGTAACCACGTCGCCCTCGGCGTCGTCGGTCACCGTCGACTGCCCCAGCCGAATGGTGGCCGTATAGGTTTTGGACGTACCGACCACATAGGTGAGCAGCCGGGTGGCCCGGTTGATGCCGACCACCAGCACGCCTGTTGCCATCGGATCGAGGGTGCCAGCGTGGCCCACCTTACGGGTCCCGGCGATACCGCGCATTTTGCTGACGACGTCATGACTGGTCCAGCCCTGAGGCTTGTCCACGATTATTAGTCCTGAGTGGACTTGCCCGGAATTCACGCCTCTCAGTATAGGGCGACGCGGGGATACGCTTGCCCAATGCCGAAGATCTCGTCCCACGCCGATTCGCTCCCAGCCAACCAGATCCGTGAAATCACTCAAGCTGCCTGGGCGACGCCCGGTGCAATTGTGCTGAGCATCGGCGAACCGGGGTTTCCGGTGGCTCGCCATGTTCTGGAAGCCGGGATGGCGGCGTTGGACCGGGACGAGACCAACTACACACCCAATGCTGGCATCGCCCCCCTGAGGGAAGCCTTCGCCGCCCGGTTCAGCGCACAGAATGCGGTCGACGTGGACCCGGGTCGGGTCTACGTGACAGCGGGGGCCCAGCAGGGACTGCACCTGGCCATGAGCCTGCTGCTCGACGTCGGCGACGAGGTGCTGATCCCCAATCCCGGTTATCCCACGTTTGGCATGACTGCCGGTCTGCTGCACGCCGTACCCGTGGAGTACCCGCTGCACGCCGAGCACGGGTTCCAGCCCCGGGTGAAGGACCTCGAGGAACTCCTGAGCTCCCGCACCCGGGTCATCGTCCTGAACTCCCCGTCGAACCCGCTCGGTGCTGTCTTCAGCGAAGGCCTGACCCGTGAGCTGATGGAATTCGCCCGGGTCCACGACCTCTGGGTTATCTCCGATGAGTGCTACGAATCGTTCACCTATGACGTCCCGCATGTCAGCCCCGCCCGTTTCGATAGGCCGGGAGCAGACAGGGTTTTTACCTCCATCACCCTGTCCAAGACCTATGGGCTCACCGGGATTCGGGTCGGAGCGCTCATTACGCCCCCGGGCATGCAGCAACAGCTCGACAACGTGATGGAATCGATCGTGTCCTGCGTAGCGGCGTCGTCGCAGTATTCGGCGTTGGCAGCGCTGACCGGCCCGCAGGATTATGTGGCGACGGCGCTGAGCCACTACCGGAGCAACAGGGACGCGGCTTCGGCTGTGCTGCAATCGCTGGGCATCGACTTCCTGGACGCCGAGGGCGCCTTTTACCTGTGGGCTGACTTGTCGCACGCCACGGACGGCGACGTCCGGAAGTGGGTGCACGTGCTGCTTCGCGAACGGGGCGTGGCGGTGGCGCCCGGGACCGCGTTTGGTTCGATTGGCGAGGGGTGGATCCGCATTTCGCTCTGCGGCGACTCGGCCGAACTCATCGACGGTCTCTCCCGCCTTCCGGCACGGCCTCGCGGCGATGACGCTGACCTCAACCAGGACTAGTTCCCGGCGAACTTAAGGACAGCAGGGTGGGACCGCGTGTGCGGTCCCACCCTGCTGTCATGGTGCCTGGTTATTAACCGTTACTTCGACGAAACCTCGTCGGCGTCGTCGTCCTCGTCCTCGTCCGGCTTGCGATACGGATCAGCGTCGCCAGCGAACTTCGCACCCTGGGCAATGGCCGCCACCTCTGCATCGCGTTCCCGCGCAGTGCGCAGCAGCTCTTCGAGGTGGCTTGCGTTGACCGGAATCTCGTCGGGGACGAATTCCAGCGTCGGAGTCAACCGTGCGGTAATGTTCTTGCCCACCTCTGACCGCAGCACTCCTCGCGCCGACTCGAGGGCGGTGCGGGTGGCCGCCTGCTCTTCTGCGTCGCCGAAGACCGTGTAGTACAGGGTCGCGTGCTGGAGGTCGTTGGTCACGCGCGCATCGGTGATGGTGACGGCCTCAAGCCGTGGATCTTTGACCCGACGGCGTAACGCCTCAGCAACAATTACCTTAATCCGTTGTGCAAGCCGTGAGGCCCGGGCCGGATCTGCCATAACTAACTCCTCTTGCCTAAAATACTTACCTATAAATCGGGAACTTCAAGGACGCCAGCGAGGACTGTCGTCGTCGCAAGCCCCCGAACGTGCCGCCAAGCCGAGAAGGCCTGACCGCCCCACTCGGACGCCCGGGAATCCGGGGCGCCTATGGTTGGTGGGCGTCTGAGCGAACGCTCCGGACGAAGTCCGCGTGCGGGCGCGAAGTGGGCAAAGGCGCCCCGGATTCCCGGGGCGCCCAAGCTCACAACCTAGACGCGCGGCTTCTCGCGCATCTCGTAGGTTTCAACGATGTCGCCTGCCTTGACGTCGTTGAAGGACCCGAGGCCGATACCACATTCGAAGTCCGTGCGGACCTCGGTGGCGTCGTCCTTGAAGCGACGCAGGGACTCGATGGTGAGGTTGTCGCCGACAACCGTCCCGTCGCGGACCAGGCGTGCCTTGGAGTTCCTGCGGATGACGCCCGAGCGGACGATCGACCCGGCGATGTTGCCGAACTTCGATGACCTGAAGACTTCCCGGATCTCTGCGGTTCCGAGCTGTGCTTCTTCGTACTCTGGCTTGAGCATGCCCTTGAGCGCTGCTTCGATGTCATCGATTGCTGCGTAGATGACCGAGTAGAAGCGCAGGTCGACGCCTTCGCGGTCGGCAAGATCTGCCACCCGCTCGGCTGGCCGGACGTTGAACCCAATGATGATCGCTGAGTCAACGGTCGCCAGGTTGACGTCGTTCTGCGTGATGGCGCCGACACCGCGGTGAATAACCCGCAGAGCAACTCCATCGCCCACATCGATCTTGAGCAGTGAGTCTTCGAGTGCTTCGACAGCACCCGAGACGTCGCCCTTAAGGATGAGGTTGAGGGTGTCGACCTTGCCGTCTGCAACGGCCTGATCGAAGTCCTCGAGGCTGATGCGCTTGCGGCGCTTCGCCAGGGCTGCGTTGCGGTCGGCTGCTTCACGCTTCTCAGCGATCTGGCGACCGGTCCGCTCGTCAGGCGTCACCAGGAAGGTGTCACCGGCACGAGGCACCGTGGAAAGACCCAACACCTGCACGGGGCGGGACGGGCCAGCCACCATAACGTTGTCGCCGTCTTCGTTGAACATGGCACGGACGCGTCCGTGAGCCACACCCGCAACGATCGTGTCGCCGACGCGCAACGTTCCGGACTGAACCAGAACCGTTGCGACAGCGCCGCGACCCTTGTCCAGGTTCGCTTCGATAGCGATACCGCGGGCGTCCTTGTTCGGATTGGCTCGCATGTCCAGTGCCGCATCGGCGGTCAGCAGGACCGCTTCGAGCAGTTCGTCGATGCCGTCGCCCTGAAGCGCCGACACATGAACGAACATGGTGTCGCCACCGTATTCTTCGGGAACCAGACCGTATTCGGTGAGCTGGCCCTTGACCTTGTCAGGGTTCGCTCCTTCGCGGTCCATCTTGTTCACCGCGACAACGATCGGCACATTGGCTGCCTGAGCGTGGTTCAGCGCCTCAACCGTCTGAGGCATGACGCCGTCGTCGGCTGCGACAACGAGAACCGCGATGTCGGTGACCTTGGCACCTCGGGCACGCATAGCGGTGAACGCCTCGTGACCGGGGGTGTCAATGAACGTGATGGCCCTTTCGGTGCCCTCATGCTCGTGGTCGATCTGGTAGGCACCGATGTGCTGGGTGATCCCGCCGTGTTCGCCTTCGACGACGTTCGACTTACGGATCGCGTCCAGCAGGCGGGTCTTACCGTGGTCAACGTGACCCATGACGGTGACCACTGGTGGACGGGCCTCGAGCTGGGTGTCGCCCTCGGCTTCGAGTTCGGCGTCGATATCGATGTCGAAGTTGCCCAGGAGTTCGCGCTCCTCGTCCTCCGGCGAAACGACCTGGATCTTGTAGCCCAGTTCGGTGCCGAGCACCTCGAAGGTACCTTCGTCGAGGGACTGGGTAGCGGTAGCCATTTCACCGAGGTGGAACAGGACCGTGACCAGTGCCGCCGGGTTCGCATCTATCTTCTCGGCGAACTCGGAGAGTGATGAGCCGCGACGCAACCGGACAATGGTGTTGCCGTCGCCGCGGGGTACGCTGACGCCGCCCAGGGACGGAGCTGACATCTGCTCCAGTTCCTGACGCTTCGCGCGCTTCGACTTGCGCTGCTTGCCGCGTCCTGCACCGCCCTTACCGAAAGCGCCGGCAGTGCCGCCGCGTCCGCGACCGCCCTTACCGAAGCCACCGCCTGCGGGTGCACCTCCACCTGCACCGGGGGCGCCACCTGGGGCGCCACGGCCCGGTCCGCCGCCTGGACGGGCTGCGCCACCGCGACCGGGTGCTGCTGGGCGTTCGGTGCGGTTCGGCATCATCCCCGGTGTGGGGCGTGAACCTGCTGCACCGGCTGCTGGGCGGGGACCGCCCGGACGGGCTGCTCCCGCTGCGGGGCGTGGGCCACCTGCACCGGCCGCTGGGCGTGGGCCACCTGCACCCGCTGCTGGGCGCTGGCCACGCTCGTCGTCGCGACGTCCTGGGCGAGGCATGCCCTGTGATGGTGCGAACGGGTTGTTGCCTGGCCGGGGTCCGCCTGAACGATCGCCGTCGCCGCGCCCTGAACGGGGCATGCCCTGTGAGGGTGCGAACGGGTTGTTGCCTGGCCGCGGTGCGCCGGGGCGAG
>NZ_ALPM01000089.1:0-37072 GCF_000294595.1 Arthrobacter sp. TB 23
TGGCTTCGGTGCCGGGCGAGCGCCCGGCTTGGCTGCCGACGATTCTTCCTTGGCCGCTGGCTGGGCTGCTGGTTCCGCTGCCGGAGCCTGCGGTGCCGCTGGTGCCGTAGCCGCTGGCTCGGGAGCCGCTGCTGGGGTCTCCTGGCGATCCTTCGCCGGTGCCTTCGGCCCTGGAGTGGCCGATGTTGCTGCCTTCGGTGTGGCAGCCTTCGGTGCGGCGGGGGTGGAGGACGCCGGGGTTGCTGCGGGTGCCGAAGCTGCCTTTTCGGGCGCTGGGTCGGCCGCAGACTTGGCTGGTGCCGGTGCGGCTGGAGCTGCTGCCGGTGCCGCTGCTGGGAAAGCGCCGCGAAGTTTCTTCACGACGGGCGCCTCAATCGTTGATGAGGCGGAACGGACGAATTCGCCCAGCTCCTGCAGTTTGGCTACTGCATCTTTTGAAGTAATTCCGAGCTCTTTGGCGAGCTCGTGTACGCGGACCTTAGCCACATTTCTCCTGTCTCGGTCCGCACCGAGTCAGGCACGAACCGTCTAATTCCTACTGCAGACCACAGTTGCCGGGGCAACCGAAAAGCCATTTGCAAAGCTCAACAGATTTTTCATCGTTGGGCACTCATCGCTGGGTACTCATCGGGAATCCATCAGTTTTCTGACCCGCTTTCAGGGAGGACGGTTTGTTTAGGGTGGCTTCCTAGTGAAGCTTCCTTGAGTGCGTGAAGTCGATCCTCAACGTCGCGAGTTTCAACCTGGCCCCGGAAGGCACGGTTGAACGCACCGCGTTTGAGGGCCTGCTCCATGCACGCCGGCTGGGGGTGCAACCACGCACCTCTACCGGAGAGTCGGCGGCGATCGTCAATCACAACGGCATTGGAGCCGTCCAGATTTCCTTTCACCAACCGCAGCAAAACAGCCTGGTCATCACGCTTCCGGCAACCTACGCACGTTCTAATGGCGGTTTGTTGGGATGGCAATGACCTAAGCCTCTTCCATTCTAGCGCTTTTCAGCTGGCAAGGCCGCATCTGCGGCACTACCGGGTTGTTCAGGCCTTGGCGGCGTCGGACACGATGTCGATCCGCCACCCGGTCAGCTTGGCTGCCAGCCGTGCATTCTGCCCCTCTTTGCCGATGGCCAGGGAGAGCTGATAGTCGGGAACAACAACGCGTGCCGACCTGGTGCTCTCATCTGTGATCGTCACCGACGACACCCTGGACGGGGAGAGGGAACTGGCAATGAAGGTGGCCGGATCGTCGCTGTAGTCAACGATGTCGATCTTCTCATCATTGAGTTCGTTCATGACTGCCCGCACGCGTGAGCCCATCTCGCCGATGCATGCCCCCTTGGCGTTGACCCCAGGCACCTGAGCCTTCACAGCAATCTTTGTGCGGTGTCCTGCTTCGCGGGCCAGCGCCACAATCTCGACCGTGTGGTCGGCGATCTCCGGCACTTCCAGTTCGAACAACTTGCGGACGAGCCCCGGGTGCGAGCGTGACAGGGTAATCGAGGGGCCCTTCATACCGCGGTGAACGTCGACGACGAAGGCTCGCAGCCGCGAACCGTGCAGATATTTCTCGCCTGGCACCTGTTCCGGCGGCGGCAGCAACGCCTCGACCGATCCGAGGTTGACCTGGATCATGTGGGGGTTGGTGCCCTGCTGGATCATGCCGGCAACCAGCTCGCCCTCCTTGCCGCGGAATTCACCAAGGATGTTGTCGTCCTCGGCGTCCCGGAGCCGCTGCAGGATGATCTGGCGGGCGGTGCTCGCAGCGATCCTGCCGAAACCGGTGGGCGTGTCGTCGAACTCGCCGACGGCGGCGCCGTCGTCGTCGGTCTCAGTTGCCCAGATGGTGACGTGGCCGCTCTTGCGATCCAGTTCCGCCCGCGCAGTATCCTGCGATCCGGGGGTCTTGTGATAGGCCACCAGGAGGGCCTGCTCGATGGTCGGAATCAGGAGCTCAAGCGGAATTTCCCGTTCTCGTTCCAGCAGCCTTAGCGCACTCATATCAATATCCATTTAGGCCTCCGAAGCTGTATTTTTGGTGGGGCGGGCATCGTGCTGGATGCCTTCGTCCCCGGTGTCGTCAAGATGCGTGTCGTCAAGATGCGTGAACTCGACCTGGACGGTGCCCTTACGGATCTCGGTGAACAAGAGCGTCAGGGGGTCGCCGGTTTTGGGCTTCATCCCCTTTTTCACTGGTATCTTTGGGGTCAACCGGATGCCGTCGTCGTCAACTTCCAGCAGCCGGCCGGTCACGTCGTCGCCCTTGAGCCGGCGGACCGTGACCATGCGTCCCTTGTTGCGCCGCCAGTGCCGGGGCTGCGAGAGGGGGCGGGAGACTCCCGGGGAAGACACCTCGAGGCTGTACGGACGCCCATGGTCGTGTGGGTCGGCGTCCATCGCGAGTGAGACGTCGTGGGCCACATCCGAGATCAGGTCCAGGTTGACTGACCCAGTCTGATTCTCCGGCAGGTCTACCACCACGTTGACGATACGGTCCGATCCCGCGGATTTGATCTCTACGGCCTCCAGAAAGAGCCCGTGCCCCTCGACCGTAGGCAGCAGCAGCGCTGTGAGCCTCACCGATTCCGCCTCGACGTCCGCGTCAGGAGCTTGTTGCTGCAGCGTGCTTGCCGCAGGCGGACTGTCATTGCCCGGCCGAACCGCCATTACTGCCTCCCACTCGATGATGTTGTAGCTCTAGGGTACCGACTTTCCGGCGCGTACGGTGTATCAGCCGGAGAACGGCCGGGGATCATGACATCATCAAGAGTTGTGAAGGATTCTGCTGACACCCGGCGTTCCGGCTTCCGCGGCACCCTGCGTACTCTCGCACGGCGAACCCTACGGACGGTCGCGCTTCTTCTCGCCTTCACTCTGGTGGTTGCACTGGGATTGAACCTGGATGGTCCCCCCGCTGATGGTCCGCCACCGCTGTCCTTCACTGAAGAAGCGCAATTGGGTGCAGAATCCCGGGCAGCGGACCTGGCTGCTGCTGCGACAGCGCTTTCGGTCGCTGGTTCTTCGGGCGGTGCCGCTTCAGACGGAGCCTCTTCAGGCGGAGCCTCTTCAGGCGGTGCCGAATCCGAACTGAGCGGCACCTATGCCGAAACGGCTGGCATCCTTCAGGAGCAAGCCGATGCCCTCTGGCACCCGGTACTTTCGGACCCGCCCGTCACCTCCGCGCCCACCGCCGCAGGTTTGTCGGAACCCACCGTCGCAGCCGAGTCAACGGCAGCTCCCACCCCGACACCCACACCGGCCGGTTTCGTGGCAGACCTGTTCAGCTCCGCACAGCAGAACCTCAACGCTGCTGTGACGGCCGAACCAGGGATCGCACGGCTACTCGCGTCGGTTGGCGCCAGTCAACGACGCCAGGCGTTAGCTCTCGCCGACCTGCAGGGCCTGAAATCGCCGCCACCGGGACCGTTGCCGAGCGTCGCCGCTGGGCCGTCGCCCACCTGCCCTGCCCCGATACCCCGAAACGGGACTGCGGGCGGCTCCACCCCGCGCGCTGGAACTAGCCCCGAAGATCATCCGGAGGCTGATCTGCTTGGCGAGGCGGTTGCCGCCGAACACCGGTCCGCCTATGCGTACGAGGTCGCTGCGGCCCGTGGGGCTGAGCCGTCGACCCTGGTCGAGTTCGCGGCCGAGCACGCCAGCGCTGCCGGCGCCGGCGAGACCCTGCTGCGGACCATCACCTGCCCTCAACCCGGCCCCCAGGCGCCGGCATTTGCCCTCGACGCGGCGTTCTTCGACGACCCTGAGGCCACGCTCGCCGCCCTGAACACTGAGCTCATGACCATGTACGTCGACATGGTGGGTTTGACCGACGGCCCCGCCCGGCGCTGGGCCGTCCAACGATTCAGCGATCTTGCCCACCATCAACACCTGGCCACCGACGCTGTTGAAGCGTTTCCCGGCATTCGCAACTGACCTGCCAAGGGCAGCCCGCTCAACCAGCCTTGGGCAATGCCGCACCGGGCCACACCTGAAGCCTAGACTTGGCCTCGTGGAACTCCCTGGAATTGAACTCCCGGCGGCCTTGGTTCGCAACGCCTCACGGCTGCCCGGCGGGCGCGCCTGGCTGAGCCGGTGGCAGGACCTGGTTCACAGCGCGCTGGCTGAATGGGAGCTGACCCTCGATCTACCCGGCGGGAGACGCCCCTGGTTCGGCAGCGCCGCCGTCGTGCTGCCCGTGCACCGGGCTGACGGTAGCCGGGCGGTCCTGAAGGTCACAGTCCCCCACGATGAAGCACTCCCCGAGCCCGACGCTCTGAGGCTTTGGGCTGGCTGCGGGGCCGTCAAACTGCTGGAAGCCAGCCGGGAGGACTACGTTCTGTTGCTGGAGCGACTCGACGGGGACCAATCTCTCGCAGGGGTGCCGCTGGCAGAGACAGCCGGGATCTGGGGTGGCCTGGTGAAGGATTTGGCGTTGGCTCCGGGTAGCGGTGAGCTCTGGCAGGACATTCCATCGGTGGCCGCCCAAGCGGAAATGTGGACGGACACTCTCCCGGCAGACTGGGACCGGCTGGGCCGTCCGTTTGAACGCTGGCTTCTTGAGTGTGCCCTGGAGGTCTGCCAGGTGCGCGGAGCTGTTGGACGACGCTCTGAGCGGGACGTACTGCTGCACTCCGACCTCCACTACCTCAATATCCGGGCCCGCCCTTTCCCCGCCGGCGCGATCGTTCCGGTCGGTGCGGTCGGTCCGGCGGATGCCCCTGCGCCTGCTCCCAGCTACGTGGCCATCGATCCGAAGCCGGTTGTCGGGGACGCGGAGTTCGCCGTCGCACCGATGCTATGGAACCGGATTGGAGACCTGTTTCCGGGTGATCCTGCGGGCCATCTGCGGGAGCGGTGCTCCGATCTGGCTTTCGCCGCTGATCTTGACCCGCTGTTGGCGAGGGACTGGTCGGTGGTCCGTGAGGTGCAAAACGCACTTTCGGCCGTGGAGTCGGGGAACCGTGACGACGCGCAGCGTTCCCTCTGGGTGGCAAGTACGCTGCTGCGTCGGACCCTGCCCGAGCTGCCGTCGCCAGCGGACCTGGTCAGCCCCTAGCCCGCACCCGGACTGGAGCTACAGTGCCGGTCGGATGTTCTCGACCCAGACGTCGTAACCGAGTTTGGCGATCAGCGCCGCGACCACCACGAGGAAGACGATCCTGATGAATTTGCTGCCCTGGGTGATGGCCATCCTCGATCCGAGATAGCCGCCGGCCATGTTGGCCAGGCCGAGTACCAGCCCGAGACCCCAGAGCAGCGACCCGTTGGGCAGGAAAAACATCAGCGCACCAAAGTTGGTGGCCAGGTTCACGATCTTGGATTTGGCGCTGGCGTCCAGGAAGCTGTAGCCGAGCAGGGTGACCATCGCGATGATCAGGAATGATCCGGTACCGGGGCCGATCAGCCCGTCATAGAAGCCAATGACCAGACCGATCGCCGCGGCTGTTCCATAGTGTCGCCCGCCGGTGTGGCGCAGCTTTGTCAGGGTGCCGACGGTTGGACGGAACGCGGTGAACACCGCGACGGCGATGAGAGCGACGACGATGATGGGCTTGAAGACCGACGATGGCAGCGACGTCGCGATGATCGCGCCACCGAACCCACCGACCAGGGCGATTCCTGCCATCGGTAACGCAGTCCTGAGATCGGGTCTGGCCCGTCGATAGTAGGTGATTGCGCTGGTGGTGGTGCCGAAAAGCGAACCCATCTTGTTGGTGGCCAACGCCTGCACCGGGGTAATCCCGGGTACTAAAAGGAGGGCGGGGAGTTGCAGCAGCCCCCCACCGCCGACCACCGCGTCGACCCAGCCCGCAGCGAACCCTGCAACCACCACCAGCAGGATCGTCGCGAGCTGGATCTCCTCCAGCCCGGAATTCAAGCTGTCCTGCTAGGCGCTGACGAGGCGGCGAAGGTATTCCACTACCTCAGCCACTGCTACGTTCTCTGCCTCGCCACTGCGGCGGTCCTTGACCTCCACCACTCCATCCGCCAGACCGCGCCCGACGACGACGATGGTCGGTACGCCGATCAGCTCGGCATCACCGAACTTTACCCCCGGGGACACCTTGGGGCGGTCGTCGTACATGACGTCAAGACCGGCGGCCGTCAGGTCTTCGGCGAGCTGATTGGCTGCTGCGAAGATTTCCTCGCCCTTGCCCGTAGCGACCAGGTGGATATCGGCCGGGGCTACGTTTCGAGGCCAGATGATGCCCTTGTCATCCCGGTTGGATTCGGCAAGCGCCGCAATCGCACGGGTCACCCCCACCCCATAGGAGCCCATGGTCACGGTGGCAAGTTTGCCGTTCTGGTCCAGGACCTTCAGTCCTAGCGCTTCAGCGTATTTGCGGCCGAGCTGGAAGATGTGGCCCATTTCGATGCCGCGGGCGGCCTTCAGCGGTCCGGAGCCGTCGGGCGCTTCGTCGCCGTCGCGAACCTCGACTGACTCGATGACCCCATCCCACGCGAAATCGCGGGACGCGACCAGGCCGAACACATGTTTGCCGAAGACGTTGGCACCGGTGATCCAGGACGTGCCTGAGACCACCCGTGGATCCACCAGATAGGGGATCCCGGTGAGCCCGTACGCGCCGAGTACCGGAGCATCAAGGCTCAGGCCCGGCCCGATGTAACCCTTGACCAGGCCCGGGTGTTTCCGCAGGTCCTCATCGGAGGCCGGCTCCACCATCACATCGCCACCGACCTCGAGGTGCGGCGCGAGATTCGCTTCGACGCGCTTCAGATCGACGGTGCGATCACCGGGCAGCCCGATAATAACCAGACGGCGTTCACCGGTGGGCAGGACTGCTGCCAATACGACGTTCTTGAGGGTGTCAGCAGCCGTCCAGGGGCCGGCGTCCCGCGCCAGGACCTCGTTCGCGTGGCTGACCAGCGTGTCGATGGTTGGGGTGCCGGGTGTGTCCCTGATTTCTGCCGGGGCCGCGTCGGAGAAATCGATGTCCTCGGGCACGACGGTGGTGACGGCCTCAACGTTCGCGGTGTAACCGCCTTCGGATGCGACGAACGTGTCCTCGCCGATTTCGGAGGGGTGCAGGAACTCTTCGCTTTTGGATCCACCCATCGCACCGGCAGTCGCGGCCACGGGGACCACGGTCAGCCCGAGCCGCTCGAAAATCCGCAGGTAGGCGCTGCGGTGCAGCTGGTAGCTGCGCTCCAGGCCGGCGTCGTCGATGTCGAAGGAGTAGGAGTCCTTCATGATGAATTCGCGTCCCCGCAGCAGGCCGGCGCGCGGCCGCGCCTCGTCCCGGTACTTGGACTGGATCTGGAACAGGCTCACCGGCAGGTCCTTGTACGAGTTGTACAGGTCCTTGACCAGCAGCGTGAACATCTCTTCATGGGTTGGGGCCAGGAGATAATCCGCGCCCTTGCGGTCCTGCAACCGGAAGATGCCGTCGCCGTACTCGGTCCAACGGTTGGTTGCCTCGTAGGGCTCTTTGGGGAGCAGCGCAGGGAAATGCACTTCCTGGGCGCCGATGGCTGCCATTTCCTCACGGATAATGGTCTCCACCTTGCCGAGCACCCTCAGGCCGAGCGGCAACCAGCTATAGATTCCGGGGGCAGCCCTGCGGATGTAGCCCGCACGCACGAGGAGCCGGTGACTGGCTACCTCGGCGTCGGAGGGGTCCTCGCGCAAGGTGCGCAGGAAAAGGGTTGAGAGTCGAAGGACCACGCGTTTAAATCCGTTTCTTCAGCACTGGCTGCCAAGGCAGCTTAATCAGATACCAATCTATCCGTTTCGGGCAGCGCCCGGTGACACGCACCCTCGCCGCGGGCGATTACAGGGATCGCAGTGCGGTTATTGTCGCGTCGACGAGACTTTCGCCGCGGGCCAGATCCTGCGCAACGTCACCCGAACTGCCGATCGTCACGTTGATGGTGGTGGTTCCGATCAAGGCGGTCAGTGACACGGTCTCCTGAATTGTCCCGGGAACCTGCACCACGGTCCTGACCGCGAAGGTTTCATCGGCATTGGTGCTGGCCGTCAGCTCCGTCACCGCCACTGAGACCTCCTCTCCCCTGATCTCCATGTCGAACGCCGAACACTCGGCGAGCTGGGTCCGGTTGGCCTCGATTTGATCCTGGATTGATTCGTCCGATTTCTGGCTGGTCAGGCTGACCGAATCCGGTTGCAGGGAAGAGGCCCCGGCAAAGGTCATCACGCCGAGGGTGGCACTCAGGGCCTGCCCGGCGAGGTTCGGATCGGCGAACACGTCGCATTCCTCCGGGGTCACGGTCAGGTCGCTTGTCCCATCGTCGGCCCCGTTGACGAGCTCCCGAATGGCCGAATCGTCAAGGATAACCCCGGCAAGGGATTCCTGCTCATCGACCGCTTCCAGTGCCATCTCTAGCTCGGTTGCCGTGTACTCGTTGTCCTGGCCGGGCGTCGGGTCGCTGCCCGGGTCAGCGCCGACCGGCGGGTCTGCGTCTTCAGTCGGCTCTGCTGGGGTTGGTGCGGCGGGCAGGGTGGCAGGGGCGGGCAGCTCATCTGTTCCCTCATCCGCGGTGCAGCCGGTGCCGATGATCAGGACGGCGCAGGATAGAACAGTCAGCCAACGCCGGCCTGCGGTGCTCACAGGAGGACCGTTGCGAAGGTCCCCACTTCGCGGAACCCAACCGTCTGATAGGCGGCCAGGGCCCGGGTGTTGAATGAGTTGACGTACAGGCTCACCACCGGGGCGCGTTGCTGTGCTGCGAGGACGACGGCAGCAAGGTAGCTGGCGCTGAGGCCCTGTCCGCGGTACGCCGGGTTCATCCAGACACCCTGAATCTGGACGGTGGTGCTTGAGACAGTACCCAGTTCGGCTTTGAAGATTACCTGGCCGTCGTCGTCGAAATCGGCGAGCGACGCCTGCCGTCTGACCAGTGACGCCACCCGACGCCGGTAGTGTTCTCCCCCGCCAGTGAACGGCGAATATCCCACTTCTTCTTCGAACATGGCGGCACACGCCGGAACTATGACGTCCAGCTCGTCATCCCGGGTGAATCTGAGACCCGCGGCGGGTTCCACCTTGGGTGTCCCAGTGATCGCCAGCAACGGCTGGGAGGGGCGCACATCAAATGGCTCGGGGCTGTACTCGCGCAGCGTGGACCAGATGGCCAGGACGGCTTCGGCTGGCCCGAAAATGGAGGAGAACTTCCGCCCCGACTTGCCCAGGTGGGTGCCTAACGCTGCGCCATCGGCCTCGGAAACCCCGATGGGTACCAGGTTGACGCCCGCCCAACACGCTGCAACCAGGTCGCCATTCCGGAAAACGCCGATCACCTCGCCCCCGGCGTAGGACGGCGAGAGGCCGCGGGAGGCTTCCAGGTGCGAGGCGATGAACACGTTGGCGGTGGGATCACGGTCGACCAGGCGCCCGAGTGCTTCGTTGTGTTCCTTGTCGAGCGTCACGAACCCGTCGGGCACAACCGCATCAGGTGTCCCGACCCGTCCGGAAGTGTCGAGCTGCCCGGAGTGTGACCTAACTGACGGTAACCATGGGGCCACCCTGGCCAGCAGTCTCGCCATCGGCTTCCCCCATCTCCTCAGCTATTCTCATTGCTTCTTCAATGAGTGTCTCAACAATCTGGTCTTCGGGAACAGTCTTGATGACTTGTCCCTTAACGAAGATCTGGCCTTTTCCGTTGCCGGAGGCGACGCCGAGATCGGCTTCACGCGCTTCGCCTGGGCCGTTCACGACGCAACCCATCACTGCCACGCGCAGCGGGATTTCCATTCCCTCAAGGCCCGCCGTCACCTGCTCAGCGAGGGTGTACACGTCCACCTGGGCGCGGCCGCAGGAAGGGCAGGACACAATTTCCAGCTTGCGGGGGCGCAGGTTCAGCGACTGCAGAATCTGGTTTCCGACCTTGATTTCCTCGACCGGAGGGGCCGACAGGGACACGCGGATGGTGTCGCCGATGCCCTTGGACAGCAGCGCTCCGAAGGCCGTGGCTGATTTGATGGTGCCCTGGAAGGCGGGGCCTGCCTCGGTGACGCCGAGGTGGAGGGGCCAGTCGCCGCGTTCGGCAAGCAGCTCGTAGGCGCGGACCATGATCACCGGGTCGTTGTGCTTGACGGAGATCTTGAAGTCGTGGAAGTCGTGTTCCTCGAAGAGGGACGCTTCCCAGACCGCGGATTCCACCAGCGCCTCGGGTGTTGCCTTGCCGTACTTTGCCATCAGACGAGGATCGAGCGAGCCGGCGTTGACGCCAATGCGGATCGAGGTGCCGGCGTCCTTGGCCGCGGCGGCAATCTCTTTGATCTGGTCGTCGAACTTGCGGATATTGCCGGGGTTGACCCGAACCGCCGCGCAGCCGGCGTCGATCGCTGCGAAGACGTACTTCGGCTGGAAGTGAATGTCAGCGATGACGGGGATCTGCGACTTCCTGGCGATAATCGGCAGTGCTGCGGCGTCGTCGGCCGATGGGCATGCAACACGCACAATGTCGCACCCGGTGGCAGTCAGTTCAGCGATCTGCTGCAGCGTCGCGTTGATATCAGTGGTCGGGGTGGTGGTCATGGACTGGATGCTGATAGGCGAATCCGATCCCACCCCCACTGAACCCACTTTAATCTGCCGGGTTTTCCGGCGGGGGGCAAGGACGGGCGGTGGTGCGGCTGGCATTCCTAAACTGACCGAGGTCAAAGGATCCTCCATGTGTAGTTCATCGGTACAACAAATTTCGTGGGCTCAGGCATACTGCGAGAACTGGCCGATGCCGGGCTTCCACTCGGTGGCCTTGACTGCGGCGATGGCGCCCTCGAGCGCGAACGGATCCTGGCGGAGGAGGTCGTTGAGCGACTGCTCGTCGTCAGCGGTGAAGATCAGAAGGGCTCCTGCTCCGTCGGTGAAGGCGCCGGCGGAGAGCACCCGCCCGTCGCTCACCAGGCTATTGAGCCAGTCGCGGTGAGCCGGTCGGTGCTCGTCGCGTAGGTCGGAGCTATCAGGACCGTATACATATTCCACTGCGAAAACACTCATAGAACCACCTTATACGTGATTACAACAGGTACGCCGCCGCGAAGGCAGCAACCCCGGCGGCCCATAACAGCGATGTCAGGGTCCCGATGATGAAACGCTCGGCAACCGCAGGGGTTTCTTTCAACTCTGCGTACCTGCCGAGACCTTTGATGGCCACCACATACGCGATCGCCACCGGCTCGTTGGCGAGGATGGCCCCCGCAACACCAAGACGTTCGAGAATGCCGATGACGAGCCCGCCACGAAGAACACCCGGTCGAGGTGCCGGCAGGCCCCCCGGTGTCGCTGGTGCCGGTCTTGCTGGTGCCGGTGTTGCCGGCGCCGGTGTCACTGGGTCGTTTTCCGGCGGGTCGGGAATCACAATTCCCGGGGTCTTTTCAACCACGACAGGCGCTGCAGGCCCCTGCTGATCTACCGTTTCCTGGCGCTCAGCCGTTTCCTCGCCACCCGGCGCCTTCTCGTGTTCGTCGACTGAGCGAGCGAGCTTCAGCACGCCTACGGTTACCGGCCAGCCAACGCCGGCTGCCACCAGCAGGGTCAGTATCACCCACAGCACTTCCATGTCGGCCCTCGTCTTCCTGTCGTTACACCGGGACTCTACAGTCCGCGTCCGACATTCCACTTCCGGAGCCAAATTCCGAAGCTACTCCCGGAGCTACTTCCGGAGCCTCTTCGGGGCTATGCCTGACGTTCCACGTCCGGAGCTATTTCCGGAGAGCAGCATCAGCCCGGCGCAGGAGCACGGCGGCTGCGGGTCGGGCTGCCCATTCCTCCACCCATGCCGAGCGGGCCACGGCTTTACTGACGGCCTGGGACGTGATGCCGAGGTGCCGCGCTGCGACGGTTTGGGTCCCCCACTTGCCTGGTTCCAGGAGGTCCAGGATGCGCCACTCGGCTGCGGTCCGTTTCATGACGTGTAGCCCAATCAGCATCAGGACTCCTTCGGCTTCGGCAGTCCCGGAACCACCCTCCACCGCAACAGTGGCACGATCCCCTGCCTTCTTGGCCCGTTCGACCGCCGCGCGCGCAGCGATAAACGCGGCGCCCCTCCCCTCCCGCGCGGTGGCTGGTAGCGGCAGTTCGACGTCGCCTACCCCGATCCCCACATACCAGTTGCCGGCCCGCAGGCAGAGCAGCGTGGCGTCGACCACTGCCTCTGGAGAGTTGAGAACACCCTGTGCTTCATCACCCACGGAGCGTTCGAAGGGTACGACGGATGGGACCTGGCGCAACAGGTCGAGCAGGCCGGGGACGCCGTCGTCGGCCTGTGAGCTCCCCTTCTGATCGATTGTCATCACAAACATGGTTCAACCTTATGCGGGTGTAAATCAAATAACAACCTATTTAGAGCTCAAATTGATTTACAACCACTTTGGCCCGGCGTTGCCCGTCAGCCGAAGAGATTCACCGGTTTCACAATGTCCGCGTAGATCAGCAACGCGCCCATTCCCATTAGAAGAACTGCAACGACATAGGTGAGCGGCAGGAGCTTGGCCATGTCGAAGGGACCGGGATCCGGACGTTTGAACAACCGTGCGACGGTCCTGCGGACGCCTTCCCAGAGTGCCCCGGCGATGTGTCCGCCGTCGAGGGGCAGCAAAGGGATGAGGTTGAAGACAAACAACGCAATGTTGACACCGCCCACCAGCCCCACGAGGGTTGCCAGGCGGGATTCGACAGGAATCTCGTCCATCGCCGAAACCTCACCGGCAATCCGGCCGACGCCCACCACGCTGATGGGGCCTTCCGGGTCGCGGGGTGCATCGGAGAACGCTGCCTGCCCCACCTCGACAACACGCTGCGGGAGATTAATCACCACACCGGTTACTGCGACGATGTTATCCCCCACCGCGGGAAGCACGTCGCTTGGCGGACCCGGAGCCAGTTCCTGCTGTGAGCCGACGCCGATGAACCCGACGGCTTCGAGGACCTGGGTGCCATCGGCGTTGAGTTTAGGCCGTCCGTCAATGTCGGGGACGGGCCGTTCGGTCAGCAGCGGGGTGATGGTGGTGCTGACGGTTTCGCCGTCGCGGAGGTAGCTGATGGCGGTCTCGTCGCCCGCCGTGTCGCGGATCCAGGCGGACAGTTGGGTCCAGTCCGTCACATCCTGACCGTCGTAGCTCACCACCCGGTCACCGGGTTGCAGGCCCGCGTCGAACGCGGGGGCGGCGGGGTCCTCGTCGGTGCAGGCAGTTTGACCGGTGGAGGCCTGCTGGCTGGCTGGCACCACGCACTCGTAGACCTCGGACACCGTGGTGGTGGCCTGTGGCGAACCGAACCCCATGATGAGGATGGCAAACATGATCACGCCGATGATCAGGTTCATCACCGGCCCGCCGAGCATGATGATGATGCGTTTGTAGATCGGCAGCTTGTAGAAAACCCTGTCCTCATCGCCAGGACGGAGCTGTTCCGCGGCCGCCTGTCGTGCGTCAGTGGTGAGCTGCTGAAACATTCCCGTACTGGAGGGGCGGACGGCAGTGCCGGTGCCGGTGCCGTCGCCGGCGCCGTCGCCGGCGCCGTCGTCGACCCTGGCGGGAGGGAACATGCCAACCATCGAGACGTACCCGCCCAGGGGAATGGCCTTGAGCCCATACTCGGTGTCTCCGCGGCGGCGGGAGAAGAGCGTTGGACCGAACCCGATCATGTACTGGGTGACCCGGACCTTGAAGAGCTTGGCGGGGACAAGGTGCCCCACTTCGTGGAGCGCGATGGACGCCGCAATACCTATTGCGACGAAAAGCACTCCCAGAACGAAGAGCAGAATGGACAACGTGGTTCCTTTGGCTTAGCTGTACTGATCCTGCACACCACAACGAATTCGGGCGAGTGTGCGTGCCCGTTTCTCGGCGTCGAGCACGCTGCCGAGAGTGAGCGGCCCGCCGTCGTCATGCTCGGCGGTGACGGCCTCTACCGTATCCACAATCTCAGTGAAACCTATTGCTCCGCTGTGAAAAGCCTCGACAGCTTCCTCGTTGGCTGCGTTGTAGACCGCCATTGCCGTTCCGCCCCGCTGTGCAGCCGCTTTGGCGAGCCTAACGGCGGGGAACGCTTCTTCGTCGAGGGGCTCGAAAGTCCAGGTCGCGGCCGTGGTCCAGTCGCAGGGGGTTGCCGCTCCCGGGACGCGGTGGGGCCAGCCGATGCCGAGGGCGATGGGCAGGCGCATATCCGGGGGCGAGGCCTGGGCGATCGTTGACCCGTCGCTGAACTGCACCATTGAGTGAATGATCGATTGGGGATGAACGACGACGTCGATCCGCTCCAGCGGGATGCCGAAGAGCAGATGCGCCTCGATAACCTCAAGCGCCTTGTTGACCATGGTGGCGGAGTTGGTGGTGACCATTTTGCCCATGTCCCAGGTCGGATGCGCCAGGGCCTGCTGCGGGGTGACATTTTCGAGGTCTTTTCTCGCCTTGCCGCGGAAAGGGCCGCCGGAAGCGGTGAGGATCAGCCGGTCCACTTCGCCTGCTGCGCCGGAGCGGAGGCACTGGGCGATGGCCGAGTGTTCGGAATCCACTGGGACGATCTGGCCGTCGGCTGCGGCATCCTGGACCAGCTGACCGCCGACAATGAGGGATTCCTTGTTGGCAAGGGCGAGTAGGTGTCCGGCCTTTAGCGCCGCCAACGTAGGGGCAAGTCCGATGGATCCGGTGATGCCGTTGAGGACGACGTCGGCGTCGGGCCAGGCGGCGAGGTGGGTGGTGGCATCGGGGCCAGTGAACAGGACCGGGGAATAGTTCTTGGCGGACGACGTTTTGGCGGCTGCTGTGCGGATGGCGTCGCTGAGTTCAGCTTCGGTGCTGGTGGCTGAGGCGACTGCCTGGGCGTTGGTAGCGACGGCCTGCTCGGCCAGAAGCGGTAGATTTCCACCACCGGCTGCGAGGGCTGTGACGATGAACCGTTCGGGCGCCTGGCGGATGACGTCGATGGCCTGCGTTCCGATCGAGCCGGTGGATCCGAGGATGACAATCCGGCGGCGTCCTGTGTCAGGGGCAGTGAATTCCATGGTTTAAGTATCGCGCACGCGGATGTGCCGTGCCGGCGGAGTCTCTCAGCCGCAGAAACGGCCCGCAGGCTCAGGTCCGCCGGTTGGAAGGGCAGTTTCTGAGCCTACGGGCCGTTTCTTTGGCTACGGGCGTTTACTTGGCCGGTTGGCCTAGCGGTTGATGGACGCCAGCGCGTCCGCGATGGTTTCTTCGCCGGAGATTACCTCGAGTACTTGCCGGTCCCCCAGCTTCGTCTCAAGCAGAGCCGCGATGACGGTTGCTACATCCTTGCGCGGCACCGATCCCTGCCCGGTCTTTGACGAGAGGCGCACCCGACCAGTTGCTGCGTCGTCGGTGAGTCCGCCGGGCCGGACGATGGTCCAGCTAAAGGACGAGCGTGCCGCCAGATCCTCTTCTGCGGCTAGTTTCGCCTGAAGGTAGGCGTAGAAGATGTCGTCAAGGCCGTCGGGGCGTTGACCGTCTCGAACGGAGTCGGCTCCCATCGATGACACCTGAACGAATCGTTTGACCCCTGCGACTTCAGCTGCATCGGCCAGCAGCACCGATGCTCCGCGGTCGACTGAGTCCTTGCGCTCGGCGCTACTTCCTGGACCAGCTCCGGCTGCGAAGACAACTGCGTCTGCTCCCGATAGCACTTTGGCGAGCTCGTCTGCTGTGCTCGACTCGAGGTCGGCCACTGCTGGCGTGCCGCCGTCGTTCTCAATGTCCTTGTTGTGGTCCGGATTGCGCACCAATCCGACAACCTCGTGACCCTGTTGAACAAGTTGGCGGGTGAGTTCGCGGGCAATTTTTCCGTGGGCTCCTGCTATCACTGTTCTCATACTGGGGTAACGGCCAATGGGGCCCGACTAATTCCCGGGAGCCAGAATGTCGCCGGACCTCGCCAGGGTCTGCTCGGCGTGACGGAGAATCGGACCATCAATCATCCGACCCCGAAATTGGAAGACACCGCCGCTGCTGGCTGCCTCGGCCAGGATGGACCGGGCATAGTCGACTTCCTCAAAAGACGGCAGATAAGCCTCGCTGATGATTGGCGCCTGGCTTGGATGGATACACGCCTTCGAGCCGAACCCTGAAGCGACAGCATCCCGCGACTCAGCAGCCAACCCGTCAAGATCGCCGATGTTGATATAGACCGCATCCATTGCCGCCTTGCCTGCAGCTGCAGCCGACAGCAGCACATGGGACCGGGCATGCAACGCAACCTGACGATACGACCCGTCCTGGTTACGGCTCGAGGACCCGCCCAACGATGCCACCAGGTCCTCGGCACCCCACATCAACGCCACGACATTGGGTTCGGCTGCAATCGCCTGCGCGTTGAGCACACCGGTAGCCGTCTCACACAGAGCGATCACCGAAAAAGCACTCAACCCCCACAGATCGGCCGCAGATTCGGTTTTCGCCAACATCACCGTGCGGTACGCCGTGTGCTTTAGCATCTCGATGTCCAAAGCGAAGTCGGTTGTCGAGGCCGGGTTGACCCGGACGATGGTACGTTTCGGGTCCAGCTGGCTTGCGGCCACCGCTTCTCGCGCCGCCGGCTTATCCCCGGGAGCCACTGCATCCTCAAGATCGAGGATCACCGCACTTGCCCGGTCGGCCGCTTTGCCAAATCGCTCCGGACGATTCGCAGGACAGAACAAAAGGGCTGGTCCCATGGTGAAACTGGTCATGAATCCGAGTGTCCTTCCTTGGTCCACATCAGCACACTCCGGGTCAGCGTCGCGACGACGGTACCCTCCTGATTGCGGCCGGTATGTTCCATCGTGACGATGCCCTGACCGGGTCTGGACGACGACAGCCGCTTCTCGATCACCACAGTCTCCGTGTACAGGGTGTCGCCATGAAACAACGGGTGAGGGAAACGCACATTGGTCATACCCAGCTGCGCGACGATGGTCCCCTGAGTCAGCTGCGGAACCGACTGCCCGACAACAGTTGCCAGGGTCAGCATTGAATTCATCAGACGCTGGCCAAAAGGCTGGGATTCACTCCACGCTGCATCGAGGTGGAGGGCCTGGGTGTTCATTGTCATGGTCGTGAACAGCACGTTGTCAGTCTCGGTCAGGGTCCGCCCCGGCTTGTGCGAATAGATTACTTCGGTGTCGAGCTCCTCGAAGTACAGCCCGCGCTGTTCAATGACGGTCCGCTGTGGGTCCGCCGGCTGCTCAGCCATTCAGGTCGACCTCCAGTGGAGCGCCAGTGGCGGCGATGACCTCTTCGACGCTCACTCCGGGCGCCGTTTCACGCAACACCAGGGTGCCACCGTTGCGGTTGGGGTCGACGTCGATCACCGCGAGATCGGTGATGATCCGGTTGACGCACCCCTTTCCGGTCAACGGAAGTGAGCAGGAGCTGACAATCTTGGGCTTGCCGCTGCGGTCGACGTGTTCCATCATCACGATGACCCGCTTCGCGCCAAAGACCAGGTCCATGGCTCCGCCCATGCCCTTGACCATCTTTCCGGGAATCATCCAGTTCGCGAGGTCACCATTCGCCGCAACCTCCATGGCGCCGAGCACAGCCACGTCGACGTGCCCACCCCTGATCATGCCGAAGGACGCAGCCGAATCGAAGAAGGCAGCCCCGGCGTTCACGGTCACGGTTTCCTTGCCGGCGTTGATCAGATCCGGGTCAAGTTGCGCTTCGGTGGGATAGGGCCCGACGCCGAGAATACCGTTCTCGGAGTGGAGCACCACCTCGACGCCCGCGGGGATGTAGTTGGGAATCAGGGTAGGCATGCCGATACCCAGATTGACGTACTGCCCGTTCTCAAGTTCCTGGGCAACGCGCGCTGCTAGTTCGTTACGTGTCAGTGCCATGTCTCAGACCGCCTTCGCCGGGTTGGAACTATCGGATGCTTGGGAGAACAGCGCCTGCTCGGAAGACTGTGCCGGGCCGGAAGGCTCTGACTGCTCGGCCGCAAGCGACACCGTGCGCTTTTCGACTCGCTTCTCCGGATCAGCAGCAAGCACCACCCGCTGGACAAAGATTCCAGGGATATGTACCTGCGCCGGATCAAGTTCGCCGGGTTCAACCAACTCCTCGACCTCCGCGATGGTGGTCTTCCCGGCCTGGGCGCAGAGCGGATTGAAGTTCATTGCTGTGGCATGGAAGACAAGGTTGCCGTGCCGGTCACCCTTCCAGGCGTGAACCAGAGCGAAATCGGGGTTGACCGACTCCTCAAGCACATAGTCCTGCCCGCCGAAGGTGCGCACCTCTTTTGGCGCTGAGGCGACGGTGACGTGACCGGCGTCGTCGTACTTCTGCGGCAAGCCACCTTCGCTCACCTGCGTGCCAACGCCAGCAGGAGTGTAGAAGGCTGGAATCCCGGCGCCGCCGGCGCGCAGCCGCTCGGCCAGCGTGCCCTGCGGAGTCAACTCGACCTCGAGTTCACCCGAAAGGTACTGGCGGGCGAACTCCTTGTTCTCCCCCACATAGGAGCTGATGGTGCGACGGATCCGTCCGTCAAACAGCAGGACGCCGAGGCCCCAGTCGTCCACCCCGCAGTTGTTGCTGATCGTTTCGAGATCGGTGGTGCCTTGCTGGTGCAGCGCGTCGATCAGGGCCACCGGAATCCCGCAGAGCCCAAACCCGCCCACGGCCAGTGATGCACCATCGGGGATATCGGCCACTGCCTCGGCGGCGGTCGCAACAACTTTGTCGATCACTGTAACTCCTTAGGTACTGGCGTGGGGCGTGCTGCTATAGACCGAGTTCCCGAGCGATCAGCATCAGCTGAACCTCGGTCGTGCCTTCACCCACCTCGAGAATCTTCGAGTCGCGGTAGTGACGTGACACGGTGAACTCGTTGATAAACCCGTATCCACCGAAAATCTGGGTAGCATCGCGGGCGTTGTCCATTGCAGCCTCACCAGCCACCAGCTTAGCGATGGAAGCCTCGGTCTTGAACGGCTTGCCGGCGAGCATGCGCGAGGCGGCGTCGTAATAGGCCAACCGCGCGGTGTGCGCACGCGCCTGCATCCGCGCAATCTTGAACTGGATCGACTGGAAAGATCCGATATTGGTGCCGAAGGCCTGACGCTCCTTGGCGTACTTGATTGACTCTTCGACACAGCCCTGGGCGGCACCGGTGGCGAGCGCCGCAATCGCGATACGTCCCTCATCGAGGATCTGCAGGAAATTCGCATAGCCGCGGCCGCGGGTACCCAGCAGATTCGCTTCGGGAACGTGGACATCGGTGAGGGTGAGCGGATGGGTGTCCGAGGCGTTCCAGCCCACCTTGTTGTAGGCCTTCTCGGCCTTGAAGCCTGGCGTATTGGTCGGCACCAGGATGGTCGAGATTTCCTTCTTGACGGAGCCATCATCGCGCGTGGTGGTGTCGGTGACCGCGGTGACGGTGACCAGCTGGGTGATATCGGTACCGGAGTTGGTGATGAACTCTTTGGTGCCGTTGATGACCCACTCGCCGTTCTCGAGCTTCGCCGTCGTCTTGGTCCCTGACGCATCCGAACCGGCCTCCGACTCGGTCAGGCCAAAGCCGCCGAGCGCCTTTCCGCTGGCCAGCAGCGGCAGCCATTGACGCTTCTGCTCCTCGCTGCCAAACCGGTAGACCGGCATCGCACCGAGTGACACGCCGGCCTCGAGGGTGATGGCCACTGACTGGTCGACCCGGGCGAGCTGCTCCAAGGCGAGGCAGAGGGCGAAGTAGTCCCCACCCATGCCGCCGTATTCCTCGGGGAAGGGCAACCCGAACAGGCCCATCTCGGCCATCTGGTCGACGACGGCGTACGGGAAGCTGTGCTCCTCGTCATGCTTGGCCGATACTGGCGCAACAACCTCGTCGGCGAAATCGCGGACGGTGTCTACCAGATCCTGGTATTCCTCGCTGAGTTCAAAGTTCATGACTTGCGTTCTTCTTTCATTCGGGTGTTCCTGCAGCGTCGGGCTGAATTTCTGTCGCGTGGATGCGTGCAACGATCTGGTTGGCTTTGACCAGGTCGCCGGGTTGGAGGTGGATCGATACGGTTCCGGCGACCGAGGCGGTCAGCTGGTGTTCCATCTTCATGGCCTCGACGCTGAGCAACGTCTGGCCGGTCTCGACCGTCTCACCGTCGGCAACCGACACCGAGGTGACCGTTCCCGGCATGGTTGAGCGAATTTCGGGGTCGGCCGTCCCCTCAGCGCGAGCAAGCTGCGAAAGCTGGGTTTCGAGCCGCTCGGTCCGGTTCAGGATCCGTACCGACGTCGACCATCCGGCGTCGGAATACCAGAGGGTGCTGCCGTGGTGGTCGGTTGACGCTGAACGTTCGATTACCGTCCGACGCTGGATGCCATCCACCGTTGCAGTGCCCCGTGCCCGGTCATAGCTGACGGACCGTACTGGATCGTCGCCACCGTCGCCGAGACGGACGTCATACCCCGCACTGGTGGGCTGCACGAGCACCGCCCGCACATCGCCGGGCGCGACGGCGAGATGCAGCGTTCGAGGTCGCGGCGTCCCCATCCGCCACCCGTCCCGGCGGGCCCAGGGCGAGCCGACTGGGTGGAAACTCGCCGGTTCGGACGTCGAGCTGCCAGCTTCGACTGCTGCGAGGACTGCGATTTCCTCGTCGGAAATGTGGCGGAACGCCAGCCCGGGCAGCTTGCGTTCGATCATGGTGGTGTCGAGCCGGCCAGCGCGGACGTCGTCGTCGTTGATCAGAAGCCTGAGGTACTCAATGTTAGTCTTGACCCCCACCACCACGGTGTCGGCGAGCGCCCGGTCGAGACGGTTCAGGGCTTCAGTGCGGTTGCGCCCCCAGGCGATGATCTTGGACAGCATCGGGTCGTAGCTGGCCGAAATTTCCAGTCCGCCGAGCAGCGAACTGTCAACGCGGATCCCTTCGCCGTCCGGTTCGGCGAGCTGGCTCACGACGCCGGTCGACGGCAGGAACTCGGCTTCGGGATCTTCGGCGTAGACCCGCGCTTCGACCGCGTGGCCGGTGAGTACGACGTCGTCCTGGGACAGGGTGAGTTTCTCACCGGCAGCGATCCGCACCTGCCACTGCACCAGGTCGGCGCCGGTAACCATCTCGGTGACAGGGTGTTCCACCTGGAGACGCGTATTCATTTCCATAAAGAAGAACTCATCGGGCGCATCGGCCGATACGAGGAACTCGACGGTTCCCGCTCCGCTGTAATCAACGCTGCGGGCCGCGTTGCATGCAGCTTCGCCGATCCGGGCCCGGGTCGCCTGGTCAAGCAGCGGCGATGGAGCCTCTTCGATGACCTTCTGGTGCCGGCGCTGCAGCGAACACTCCCGCTCGCCCAGATGAATCACGTTCCCGTGGTTGTCGGCGAGGATCTGGACTTCGATGTGTCGCGGCGTGAGGATCAGGCGTTCCAGGAACAGGGTGTCGTCGCCGAAAGCTGAGGCGGCAACGCGGCGCGCGGTCGGCAGGGTCCCGGCGAGGTCCTCCTCCCGTTCAACGGCATGCATTCCCTTCCCGCCGCCGCCGGCCGAGGGTTTGATCAACAGCGGGTATCCGACGTCGGCTGCAGCGTTCAGCAGTTGCTGATCGGTCAGGCCGGGCCGGGCGATGCCGGGCACCACCGGCACGCCATAATCCATCACATGATTCTTGGACCTGATCTTGTCGCCCATGACATTCAGCGCATGCACCGAAGGACCAATGAAGGCGATGTCTGCGTCGCTCAGGGCCTGGGCGAAGGCCTGGTTTTCGCTGAGAAACCCATAGCCCGGGTGCACCGCCTGCGCGCCGGTGCGGCGGCAGGCGTCGAGGATCGCGTCGATGGACAGGTAGCTCAGCGCTGGCGACGCGGGCCCGATCCGCACCGCCACATCAGCTTCACGCACGTGGAGGGCACCGGCGTCGGCGTCGCTATAGACCGCGACCGAGCGAATGCCCAGCGCCCGGAGGGAGCGGATCACCCGGCACGCAATTTCCCCGCGGTTGGCGACCAGCACGGTATCGAACAGGGCAGCGTCAGTGGTTGGTTCGATGGGTAACATCTCGCTCACATCCGGAAAAGGCCGAAGGAGGTGTCCCGGACCGGCGCATTGGCACAAATGTCCAAGGCGAGGCCGAGCACCGTGCGGGTATCCGCGGGGTCAATAATGCCGTCATCCCAGAGTCGGGCCGTCGAGTAGTAGGGGCTTCCCTGCTCCTCGTACTGGTCGCGGATCGGGGCTTTGAACGCCTCTTCGTCCTCGGCGCTCCACTCGTCGCCGCGGCCCTCAAGCTGATCCCGCTTCACTGTGCCCAGCACCGCAGAGGCCTGGTTCCCGCCCATCACCGAAATCCGGCTGGAAGGCCACATCCACAGGAATCGCGGCGAATAGGCCCTCCCGCACATCGAGTAGTTTCCGGCACCGAAGGACCCGCCGACGACGACCGTCAGTTTGGGGACCCGGCAGGTGGCGACCGCCGTCACCATCTTGGCGCCATTCTTGGCAATGCCCCCGGCCTCGTAATCGCGGCCAACCATGAACCCTGACAGGTTCTGCAGAAAGATCAGCGGGATTCCACGCTGGTCGCAGAGCTCGATAAAGTGGGCGCCCTTGAGTGCCGACTCGCTGAACAGGACGCCGTTGTTGGCGACGATGCCCACCTGATGGCCGTGCAAGGTCGCGAAACCGGTGACCAGGGTAGCGCCGTATTCTTTCTTGAATTCGTGGAACCGGCTGCCGTCGACGAGCCGGGCAATAACCTCGCGGGCATCATAGGAGGCGTTGACGTCGGTGGGAACCGCTCCGTAGACCTCGTCGGGGTCGACAGCTGGTTCGGTGGAGGCCGTAATCTCCCAGGCCTGCGGGTTCCGCGGCAGGGTCGAGATGATGTCACGCACGATCTCCAGCGCGTGGGTATCGTTCTCCGCCAGGTGATCGGTGACCCCCGAAATTTTCGAATGAACGTCTCCCCCACCCAGCTCCTCGGCGGTGACGATCTCGCCGATTGCCGCTTTCACCAGGGGCGGGCCGCCGAGGAAGATGGTGCCCTGGTTACGGACGATGACCGTCTCATCGCTCATGGCCGGAACATACGCTCCACCGGCGGTACAGGACCCCATGACCGCAGCAATCTGGGGGATCTTCCGGGAGGACATGGTGGCCTGGTTGAAGAAAATCCGACCGAAGTGCTCCTTGTCGGGAAACACCTCGTCCTGTTTGGGCAGGAACGCTCCGCCGGAGTCCACCAGGTAGACACAGGGCAGGTTGTTTTCCAGCGCAATTTCCTGGGCTCGCAAATGCTTTTTCACCGTCAGGGGGTAGTAGGTACCGCCCTTGACGGTTGCGTCGTTGGAAATCACCAGCACGTGGCGCCCGTGGATCAGGCCGACGCCGGCGATTACCCCGGCCCCGGGGCACTCGTCGTCGTACAGTCCATTGGCAGCCAGCGGTGCGATTTCCAGGAAGGGGCTGCCGTCGTCGAGCAGTTGGTCAATGCGCTCCCGCGGCAGGAGCTTGCCGCGGGCGACATGACGTTCCCGAGACCGCTGCGGTCCGCCGAGGGAAGCCTCTGCGAGGCGTTCGCGCAATTCGGTGACCAGTTGGCGCTGTGCAGTATCGTTCTCGCGAAAGCCGGGGCTGGTGGGATCTACCTGGGATGTCAGCGTCTGCATGGGGTCTTTCCCTGACTGGTTGCTCGTCGGCGAGCGGACCGTCTGTTTGGAAGCATTTTCAGTTAGTATGTACTAACTGAGATTAGGTTAGTAGCTAATAACCGACTTGTCCACCAAAATGGGATGACCGGTCCACCAGGCCGTACGAGATGGGGGCATCAATGGAAGCTTCTGCTCCGAGCCGGATCACCGGCCGCAGCATGGCGAAGGCTTCCCGCCGCGCCGCGCTGCTGGATGCCGCGGCCCAGTTGTTTGCCGATCGCGGCTACAACGGCGTTTCCATCGAAGACCTCGGCGCCGCCGCCGGCGTCAGCGGTCCGGCGGTGTACCGTCACTTCAGCAATAAACCGGCAGTGCTTGGTGCCCTCCTGGCCGGGGTCAGCGAAGACCTGCTCCATGGCAGCAACGCGGTGGTCGCCAATGCTCCGGACCCGGCGTCGGCGCTTCGCGGGCTGATCGAGTTCCAGGTGGACTTCGCGCTGCGAAATGCCAATGTGATCAGGGTGCAGGACCGGGACCTCAACAGCCTGACCCCCGAAGATGAGCACACCGTGCGGTTCCTGCAGCGTCAATATGTGGAAGTGTGGGTGGATGTCATGGCCAAACTCCTGCCCGACGACGACCCCGCCCAACTTCGACGGAAGGCTCACGCGGCCTTCGGACTGATCAATTCGACTCCGCACACAACTCCCCGCCGGAAAAGCAGCAGCGACATTGCCGACCTGCGGCTCCTGCTGGAGAAAATGGCATGGTCGGCGCTTAATGCATAGCTCATTGCCTAGTAACCTGTTCCTACCCGCCATCTAACCGAAAGTTCGATGTGACTTCACTACGCGCCGTTGAACCCTCCGACCTGGACGAGTTTTTCACCCATCAACTCGATCCCAGTGCCAACCACATGGCCGCATTCACGGCCAAGAACCCAGCGGACCGCGGGGTGTTCAACCATCACTGGCAGAACATCCTGAACGATCCCCAGATCACCGTGCGCACCATCCTTCACGACGGCGCAGTGGTGGGCAGCATCCTCGCCTACCGCAATGACGAGACCCCCGAGATCAGCTACTGGATTGACAAGGCCAGCTGGGGCCAGGGCATCACCACGGACGCCGTCGGGCTATTCCTTGAGGAGTTCACCGATCGGCCGATCCGTGCCCGCGCCGTCGTCGACAACGTCAACTCCATCCGGATCCTCGAGCGCTACGGTTTCGAGCACATTGGTGAGGTACAGGGATTCGCCAACGCCCGCGGCGCGGTCGTCAAGGAACTGGTCCTCGAGCTCCGCTAGCTCCACGTCCAGGCTTCCGTGGCGCGTGATTGCGACGCCGGTGCCCGACTACTGAGGTCGGTGCAGGCCAGCGTCGGTGCAGGCCGACGTCGAAGCAGGCCAACGCCGAAGCCCGTCGGGGCGCCGCCCGCCGGGGCGCGGCCCACGCTAGATCATGGTGAGGACCATGCCGGGATCGGACAGGACGGTTCCGATATCGGCAAGGAACCGCGATCCCTGCTCGCCGTCCACCAGCCGATGGTCGAAGGACAGGCTCAGCGTCATTACTGAGCGCAAGGCAATCTCGCCCTGGTACTCCCACGGGGTGCGACGGACTGCTCCCATCGCCAGGATGGCTGCCTCCCCCGGATTGAGGATCGGCGTCCCCGCATCGATCCCAAACACCCCCACGTTGGTGATGGAGATGGTGCCGCCGGAGAGGTCTGCCGGGGTTGTTTTGCCGGCTCGCGCTGTCTCCGCCAGACCGGTCAACGCCTGGGCGAGCTCTTTCAGGCCGAGCCGATCGGCGTCTTTGATGTTCGGCACCATGAGACCCCGCGGTGTTGCCGCTGCAATGCCAAGATTCACAAAATGGTGCTGCACAATCTCAGAACTGGCGTCGTCCCACCGGGAGTTGACCGTCGGGTTTCGGGCCACCGCGATACAGAGCGCCTTGGCCACCACTGTGAGCGGCGTAATCTTCACATCGGCAAACACCCGACTGGCTTTCAAGCGCGCGACAAGTTCCACGGTCGGAGTTACATCGATGGTCAGAAACTCAGTGACGTGCGGCGCGGTGAACGCGCTGGCCACCATCGCCGCCGCGGTGTGCTTGCGGACTCCCTTGATCGGCGTCCGGGTTTCACGCTGGTCGGCGGACCGTGCGGGGGCCGCTGAAACCGGCACGGCAGCGGCTGTCGCCGGAGCACCGGAGGCCGAGGACGCTTCCGTATGGCTTCCGGCGGCTGCAAGCACATCGTCGCGGATGATCAGTCCGCCGGGGCCGGTCCCGGCCACTGATTCCAGCTCGACCCCGAGGTCTCGCGCGAGTTTCCGCACCGGCGGAGTGGACCGGGGCCGTTCGGACGCCGATAGATTCGCTGCCGGAGCCGGTGCTGTCTCACTAACCGCGGGCGACTGCGCCCGGTCCGGCGCCGGTGCCTGATCCTGATCCGGTGCCGCAGGACTGACAGCGGATCCGCCGCGGGCACGCCGGGCTGGCCGGCCCCCCTTCTCTACTGCTGCACCGTAACCGACCAGGTTGGGTTCGCGTTTGGCGGGCGCGACGTCGTCGGCCGGGCTCGTGACAGCGACGGCCCCCTCGGAATCCGCCGCAGCAGGTCCCCCGACGCCGACGCCGCCCTCCGCACCCGCAGCGGCTGGAACGTCGAAGGAAATGATCGGGGCGCCGACCTCCACCACCGTGCCGGGCTGCTCGTGCAGCCGCGCAACAACTCCCGCGTAGGGGGACGGCAGCTCGACCACTGCCTTGGCGGTCTCCACATCGGCAATGATCTGGTTGAGTTCGACGACGTCGCCCTCGGCTACGTGCCAACTGACAATTTCCGACTCGGTCAGACCTTCGCCTAGGTCCGGGAGCCTGAATTCCTTAATCACGGTTGCCACTACCTTTCGATCCCGCTCAGCGAATTGGTTCGTCCCATGACGCGGTCAACGCCGTCAAGAATCCGGTCCAGATCGGGCAGGTGATGGAATTCAAGTTTGGAATACGGGTAGGGGATGTCGAAGCCGGTAACCCGGACCGGTGCATGCTCGAGATAGTTGAAGCAGCGTTCAGTGATGCTGGCAGCGATTTCCGCACCCAGCCCACCCGACTGTGCTGCCTCGTGGGTGATGACCAGCCGCCCGGTTTTACGCACCGAGGCTTCGATGGTGGCGAAGTCGATGGGAGCCAGCGACCGCAAGTCAATGACCTCGACGGAAATACCTTCATCCGACGCCGCGATTGCAGCGTCACGGGCGGTGGGAACCAGCGGACCGTAGGTCACCAGAGTGACCTCGTCACCCTCGGCGACCACATGGGCGTCTTCCATCGATGATGCTGCGAGCTCAATCGACTCATCCACCTCGCCCTTGACGTGGTAGCGCCGTTTCGGCTCAAAGTACAGTACTGGGTCGTCGCAGGCGATGGCCTGCTGGATCATCGTGTAGGCGTCCTGCGGGTTGGAAACGCTGACCACTCGCAACCCCGAGGTGTGGGTGAAATAGGCTTCGGGCGACTCCGAGTGGTGCTCGGGCGAACCAATGCCGCCGCCGAACGGCACCCTGATGGTAATCGGCATTTTGACTGCACCCTGGGTCCGGTAATGCAGTTTGGCCACCTGGCAGACGATCTGGTCAAAAGCGGGGTAGATGAATCCGTCGAACTGGATCTCCACCACCGGCCGGTACCCGCGGTATGCCATGCCGACGGCGGTCCCCATAATGGCCGACTCCGCCAATGGAGTGTCCAGAACACGGTGCTCCCCGAAATCCTTCTGCAGGCCCTCGGTAATCCGGAAAACACCGCCGAGCTTGCCGATATCCTCACCCATGAGGATCACCTTCGGGTCGTTTTCCATGGCCCGACGCATGCCGGCGTTGATGGCGCGGCCAAATGTCATGGTGGACATCAGAGGCTTCCTTCCGTGGCTGTTCCACTGCTCTTCTGCGACTCGGATTCAACAGGCTCGGAGTCGAAGGAGGCGAGGTAGCGGCCGTAGTTCTCCTGCTGCCGGTCCAGCCAGGAGTTGGGGGTGCTGTAAACGTGCTTGAAGACGTCCATGGGCGCGGGCTCCGGCATTTCAATGCACCCGGCGCGGAGCCTGGCTGCGACGTCGTTGGCCTTCGTGTTCACCGCGGCAAGGAAATCTGGTGTCAGCAGACCGAGCGAATCGAGGAGCACTGACAGTCGGGCGATCGGATCCTTAGCCGCCCAGTCCTCGAGTTCGTTCGCGTCGCGGTACTTGGTGGGGTCGTCAGCTGTGGTGTGGGGCCCCATCCGGTAGGTGACCGCTTCGATGAAGCTCGGCCCACCGCCGGTCCGTGCCCGGTCGAGCGCTTCCCGCGTCACGGCCAGGCAGGCCAGAACGTCGTTGCCGTCCACCCGGACGGACGGGATCCCGAAGCCTGGCGCACGGTTGGCAATCGGGACATGGGCCTGCAGGCCCACCGGCTCCGAGATGGCCCAGTGGTTGTTTTGGCAGAAGAAGATGACCGGCGCCTGGTAGCTGGCGGCGAAGACCATCGCCTCGTTGACGTCACCCTGGCTGGTGGCACCGTCGCCGAAGTAGGTGACGGCCACGGAATCAGCGCCGTCGTTCTGGATGCCCATCGCATAACCCGTGGCATGAAGGGTTTGCGCACCGATAATGACCTGCGGGGTGGCCATGTTGATGGAGAACGGGTCCCAGCCGGAGGAGGCGTTGCCCCGCCACACCCGGAGGATATCGGTGAAGTCGACGCCGCGACAGTAGGCCACAGCGTTCTCGCGGTAGCTGGAGAAGACAAAGTCGTCCTCCCGGAGTGCCCGGCCTGAGCCGATTTGGGCTGCTTCCTGTCCCAGCAGGGGCGGCCAAAGCGCGAGTTCGCCCTGCCGCTGGAGCGCGGTCGCCTCGGCGTCGATCCGGCGGACCACCACCATGTCTTCATAGAGTGCCTGCAGCGCCGGGCCGTCGACGTCGGCAACCCACCTGTCGTAGTCCCCGCTGGACTGCCGAACACCCGAGGGGGTCAGCAGCTGGATCAGTGAGTTTTCTCCAGCGGAAGCGGTGTCATTCAGGGGCACAATTACACAACCTTCATTGAGTGCACCGACCCGCCAACGGATCACCCTGATCCGGTCGCGTCGTCGGACCTTGACCCTCGGGCGTCTTTACCCAAAGATATTGTGACCCTACTCACAGAGGCTAAGGAGCACAACCGATCCCCGTTTGGCTGAGCATCCTGCCCAATTTATGCAGCCTGCACCGTGTTAGCATTGCGCATTATGCAACCCTTGGATTCCACTGACACTCGTCTCCTGATGGCCCTGGCGAAGGACCCCCGGCGCACCGTCGTCGCGTTGGCGCAGAAACTGGGCCTGTCCCGCAATACGGTGCAGGCCAGGATGGCCCAGCTGGAGAAGAAGTCGGTGTTCCTGTCTTTTGAGCGGCGGATCAATCCGGTTGCCCTTGGCTACCCCCTGATGGCCTTCATTCATGTGCATGTGCAACAGCAGAAACTCGCGGCCATCACTGAGCAGCTCGCGGGTATTCCCGAGGTGCTCGAAGCGTATGGTCTGACCGGACAGGCGGACATTTTGGTCCGCGTGGTCTGCGCGGATGCCGAGGACCTCTTCAGAATCAACGGGAAAATCCTCGGTTGCGACGGAGTGGAACGCTGTGACACCTCCCTGGCCATGGGGGAACTGGTCCCTTTCCGGGTTGAGCCCCTCCTGGAACGTGGACCACGGCAGCCGGGTGCGTAGGAAGGGGCACACGTAACACCGGAATTCCCGCCCCGTGCGCGGCATGCCCCCTTGCGGAAAGACCCTGTACACGGCAACAGGCCGGCCCGGATTCGGGCCGGCCTGTTGCCGTTGAAAATAGGTGTCGAAGCGGGCGGCTAGTGTTCCGTTGCCTTTTCCGCACCAACTCCGGTCAGGGACCGGACTTCCATTTCCGCCTGCTTCTGCGGATCTTCGGTGGTCTTGGCAAGGACGCTTCCGAGCCAGCCGAGGAAGAACGCCAGCGGGATGGAGACGATGCCCGGGTTGTTCAGTGGGAACAGGACAAAGTCGGCGCCCTGGATCATCGAGGTTTCCCGGCCCGAAACGACAGGAGAGAAGGCGATGAGCAGCATTGCGGAACCGAGTCCGCCGTACATGCTCCAGATCGCACCCTGGGTGTTGAAGCGCTTCCAGAAGAGCGAGTAGAGGATGGTCGGCAGGTTGGCGCTTGCCGCAACTGCGAAGGCCAGCGCCACCAGGAAGGCAATGTTCTGCCCCTGCGCGCCGATGCCGCCGAGGATGGACAGGATACCGATGACGACGACGGTGCGGCGTGCAACCTTCACCTCGCCGTCGGGGTCGAGGTTGCCCTTGCGGATCACGTTTGCGTAGATGTCGTGGGCAAACGATGCTGCCGCGGTGATCGTCAGGCCGGCAACCACCGCGAGGATGGTGGCGAACGCGACTGCCGAAATGACCCCGAGCAGGATTGGCCCGCCCAGTTCAAACGCCAGCAGCGGTGCTGCCGAGTTGACGCCACCCGGGGCTGCGGTGATGCGATCGGCACCGATGAGGGCACCAGCGCCATAACCGAGGACCAGGGTGAACAGGTAGAACCCACCGATTAGCCAGATGGCCCAGACCACTGAGCGGCGGGCTTCCTTGGCAGTCGGAACCGTGTAGAAACGCATCAGGACGTGGGGCAGGGCCGCGGTACCGAGGACCAGCGCCAGAGCGAGCGAGACGAAGTCCAACTGCGAGGTGGAGCTGACACCGTACTGCAGGCCAGGGTTGATGATTTCGGGGTTTCCTGCGGTCTCCATGGCGGCACCGAGCAGGGTGGACAGGTTGAAGTTGTGGATAGCGAGAACCCAGATGGTCATCACGAACGCGCCGGTGATCAACATGACGGCCTTGATGATCTGCACCCAGGTGGTGCCCTTCATGCCACCGATCAGTACGTAAAGGATCATCAACCCGCCGACGACGGTGATGACCAGGGACTGACCGAGCCGGTCATCAATGCCCAGCAGGAGGGAGACAAGTCCGCCGGCGCCAGCCATCTGCGCGAGGAGGTAGAAGAAGCAGACGGCCAGGGTGGTGATGGCGGCGGCGATACGCACGGGACGCTGGCGCAACCGGAAGGAGAGGACGTCGGCCATGGTGAACTTGCCGGTGTTGCGTAGCAGCTCAGCCACGAGCAGCAGGGCTACCAGCCAGGCGACAAGGAAACCGATCGAGTAGAGAAACCCGTCGTAGCCGTTGATGGCAATGGCGCCGACGATTCCGAGGAACGAAGCGGCGGAAAGGTAGTCACCGGCGATGGCGGTACCGTTCTGTGGTCCACTGAAGGACCGGCCCGCGGCGTAGTAGTCGGCCGCGGTCTTGGTGTTGCGGCTAGCCCGGAGCACGATCACCAGGGTGACGGCGACGAACAAGCCGAAGATGGTCATGTTGAGCCACGGTTCACCGACCTGGGTGCTTTCGACCGTCTGCATCGGCAGGGAGAGGGGCATCATTTGGTAGCTCCTGGCTTTTCGGTGAAGACCTCCGGAGCGGTGGCCTCAAGCTCGTGGCGGATGTCCGCGGCGATTGGGTCAAGCTTCCGGTTGGCGTAGGTGACATAGCCCATGGTGATGGCAAACGTGGTGACGAACTGCAGCAGACCCATGATGAGTCCGATATTGATGTTTCCCCACACCGGGGTGGACATGAAGTCGGTGGCGTAGGACGCCAGCAGTACGTACAGGAAGTACCAGAGCAGGAAAAAGACTGCCATGGGGAAAACGAAACTGCGGTGGCGTTTGCGCAGTTCCTTGAATTGGGGGTTCTGCTGATATGCGGTGAAGTCGACGGGCGCTGCTGTGCCTGCATCCGGCGGCGATGGCTCGGTAGCCATGATTCCTCCTCGTTGAGAACGTCTTCCGCGCCGGGCCAACTCCGAAGGGTCGGGAGCAGCATCAGGCACGTAAAGATGTGACTCCCATCACCTTGCGTCCTGCGGGCGCGGTTCTCCAGTACCGCAGCACGGTGTATCGCCGAATCGACACTCAGCTGCGGTGAGTGGACCCGTCCTGCGGCGAATGGGACCACCAGCAACCTCGAAGTCCGGCGCGGACGGTTACTGTTGAGCCATGTTCAGCACCGCCGTCGACACCGCCCTGGTGGGCGCCATCGTGGTCATCACGATCGCGGTGGTTGCCGCCCTCGGATTCAAGCTTTCCCGTTCCTACCGCGATCTGGGGTCCGACGCCGACCGCGCCACCTACGCCACCCTGCATACCGCGGCGCTCGCCTCGGAGCACCTTCGTGCTGGGCTGACGCCCGCCGGCGCCTCGAAGGCCAGCAAGCATCTGCGGAGTCTGCTCCGGTGTGACACCCTCCTGATCACCGACGAAAATGCTGTGCTCGCCTGGGACGGCGGGCGCGAAATGCCCGAGCCGGTGATGGAGCTGGTCCAGCAAGTCCTCACCAGTGGGCGCACCCAGATCTTCAGGGAAGCACAGCTGGACCCCACGGCCGTCCCCGGCAGCGGGCAGGTGGTGATCTCCCCCATCCGCGTAGACAAGCGGGTGGTCGGCACCGTGGGGGCGTTCGCCCCGCACGTCAACGCCGGCCTGGTACGCGCCGCCAACGAGGTAGCTGGCTGGGTAGCAACGCAGGTGGAACTTGCCGAACTCGATTCGTCGAGGACTTTGCTGATGGAGGCAGAGGTGCGCGCCCTGCGCGCCCAGATCAGTCCGCATTTCATCTACAACTCCCTCAACGCCATCGCCTCCTTCATCAACACCGACCCGGCACGTGCACGGGAACTGGTGGTGGAGTTCGCTGACTTCACCAGGTACTCCTTCCGCCGACACGGTGATTTCACCACGGTCGCCGAGGAGCTCCAGTCGATTGATCGCTATCTGCTGCTGGAGCGTGCCCGGTTCGGGGAGCGATTGAAAGTCACCCTGGAGATCGGCCCCGAGGTGCTGAGCACTGTGATCCCGTTTCTGAGCCTCCAGCCGCTGGTGGAAAACGCCGTCCGGCATGGGCTCGAGTCCACTGATGGGTCAGGGCACATCACCATCACCGCCCACGACGCCGGTGCATTCGCCGAGGTGACGATCGAGGACGACGGCGTCGGCATTGATCCGGACTACCTGCGCTCGGTCCTGGCCGGCCACACCGAGGGGGTTCATGTGGGCCTGAGGAACGTCGACCAGCGCCTACGCCAGGTCTACGGCGAGGATCACGGGCTCACGATCGACACCGCCGTCGGCGCCGGCACGATGATCACCCTGCGGATCCCCAAGTCTCAGCCGGATCACCAGACGTAGCGTCCCCCACGGTTCGGCCGGACGTCCGGTTCACTTGTCAACGCCGCGATGCGCGTAATCTGGACCACATGGTCAATGTAGTCATCGCCGACGATGAGCTCCCCGCAGTCGAGGAACTGGCTTTCCTCCTCGCCAAGGATGCAAGGATCGAAACAATCCACCGCGCCTCCAGCGGCGCTGAGGCCCTGCGCGCCCTGGAGACCCACGACGTCGACGCATTGTTCCTCGACATCCACATGCCGGCCCTCTCGGGCCTGGACATCGCCCGGGTAATCTCCCGGTTCAGCAGGCCCCCTGCGGTGGTCTTCGTCACCGCCGACGAGGATCGCGCGCTGGAGGCCTTCGACCTTCGCGCGGTGGATTACCTCCTCAAGCCGGTGCGGATGGAACGCCTGGCCGAGTCGGTGCGGCGGATCTGCGAGCTGATGGAAACCGGTCAGGATGGGACAGCGGCCCAGCCCGAGGTCATCACTGTTGATCAGGGCGGGGTCAGCCGGATGATCAGACGCGACGAGATCCGCTATGTCCAGGCCCAGGGCGACTATGCTCGGCTACACACCGCAGAATCGAGCTACCTGATCCGGATTCCCCTGAACGATCTTGAACGCCAGTGGGCCGACGCCGGTTTCCTCCGGATCCATCGGTCCTACCTGGTGGCGATGAGTCAGGTCCAGCAGGTCAAAATCGGGGCAGGGCGGGCGTCTCTCATGGTGGGCGGCGCGGAGCTACCGGTCAGCCGCAGGCATCTACCCGTGGTCCGGGACAAGCTTGAGGCGACCCGCCTCCGACCCCGACAGCAGTGAGGCACCCTCAGTGAATCCCGCTGACGATCCTCCCCAACGCGTCCGGGTCACGGCGCCGCGAAGCGCCGGCCGGCCAACGCCCGGATCCTACCCGGTTGCCCGGGAAATGGCTGAACAGTCCGAGGTCGGTGAACTGTTCGTCCGCTCCCTGATCCGTTCCCAGCTCCGGCTTGCCCTGGTGGTGGCGGCGGGCTTCCTGCTCATCCTGATCGGCATTCCGGTGCTGCTGGCCGTCTTCCCGCAAATCGGCGAGTTGTCCGTTTTCACGGTTCCGGTGCCGTGGCTGCTGCTGGGGTTGGGCGTCTACCCGTTGGTCATTAGCTGCGCCGCGCTGTATGTCCGTAGCGCCTCCCGCAACGAGATGCGGTTCAGGGACCTGATCGATGAGGGGTAGGTTGTGAACGCCGAGCTGAACCCGGTGGTCGGCTATGTGGCACTGATCCTGGTCTCCCTGAGCACCGTGTTGATTGGCATCTACGGGCTTCGCATCTCCCGCACCACAGGCGATTTCTATGTCGCATCCCGGACCGTACGGCCCTGGTGGAATGCTTCGGCAATCGGCGGCGAGTACTTGTCGGCGGCCAGTTTCCTCGGTGTCGCCGGATTGATTCTGCTCTCCGGCGTTGACGCCCTGTGGTTTCCGGTCGGCTACACCGCCGGGTACCTGATGCTGCTCCTTTTTGTTGCCGCTCCCCTGCGGCGGTCCGGCGCCTATACCATCCCGGACTTCGCTGAAGCCCGGCTCGAATCACTGATGGTCAGGCGGGTGACCAGCCTGCTCGTCGTCGTCGTCGGCTGGCTGTACATTGTGCCGCAACTGCACGGAGCGGCCCTCACCGTTCAAATCACCACCGGCCTCCCGNTGGGCGCGGTGGCGGTGGTGGTGGTGGTCTGCCTCAGCGTGGTCACCGGCGGGATGCGATCCATCACCTTTGTGCAGGCGTTCCAGTACTGGCTCAAGCTCACCGCGCTGGCAGTGCCGATCGTGTTCATCCTGCTGCGCCTGTCATCGACCGGGAGCCCGATCACCGACGCCGGCGCCGTCTTCGCTGCCGAGCTGAACATCGGCGGGGATGCCTCGCTCTACCGCAATATTTCACTGGTCATTGCCCTGCTGTTCGGCACGCTGGGTCTCCCCCATGTCCTGGTGCGCTTCTACACGAATCCCGATGGTGCGTCGGCCCGCCGGACCACGCTGATTGTCCTGGGGCTGCTCTCGGTCTTCTACCTGTTTCCCACCATGTATGGCATCCTCGGCCGGATCTATACCCCCGATCTGGCGCCGGACGGGGCAGCGGACGCCACAGTGCTGCTGCTGCCCAGCCGCATCTTCGACGGGGCCGTGGGCGACCTGCTGTCGGCGCTGGTGACGGCAGGCGCGTTTGCCGCGTTCCTGTCGACGACCAGTGGTCTGGTGGTGTCCCTGGCAGGGGTGGTCAGCCAGGAATTCTTCCAGGGCAGCGTGAAGGGATTCAGGCGGGCCGCAGTGATTTCGGCACTGATCCCGTTGCTGTTGGCACTAGCCACCAACACGCTGGCATTGGCGGGCAGCGTGAGCATGGTGTTCGCCTTCACAGCGTCAACCATCTGCCCGCTGCTCCTCCTCGGGATCTGGTGGCGGGGCCTGACCGATGTGGGAGCGGTCGCGGGGATGCTGTCCGGAGCGGTACTGTGCGGCGGATCGATTCTCGCCGCAGCGGCGCTCGGTCCGGCGTCGGCCCGCTATGAATGGCTGCAACAGCCCGCACTGTGGACGGTGCCGGCGGCGTTCGCCGTCACCATACTGGTGTCGCGGCTTACCGTCAGCCGCACCCCGGGTAGCGTGTCGCGGGTGCTGGCACGGCTGCACACCCCCGAACCGGTGCAGCGGCCGTAGCAGGTTGCGTCAGCCGGCGCTGGGGGCGGGACCTGACCTAGTCGATAGCCGCCATCAGTTCGACCACCCGGTCCATGAAGGCGTCAACCTGGGTTTCCTCGTAGCCGTCGGCCCCCACAGCTTCGCGGAACACTGACCGTCGCACCACGTCCACGCTCAGCGGAACGTCGTTTTCGAAGTAGCCGAGGAGTTCGTTGCAGAGGGCATCGACGTCGTCGACGTTGTAGCTGGCGGTCTTCCGCTTGGTGGGGCGCCTGAACCGTTCGCCCGGGGCCCGGTGCAGCCTGCCCCGCAGCACCGCCGAGGACCGGCCGATCTGCATCAGCCAGGCGTCCTCGCCCTTCGATTCGATCAGGCGGTCGCGTTCCCGCTGGGCGAAAACGTCTTCCAGGCGGTCGAGCGCAGCATCCACGGCCTGCGGCTCGTACCCGCCCTTCGCCGGGTCGAACGCCATGGATCGCACGTCGGCGCTGGTCACGGGACCGCCGGAGGGGTCCTCCGTGTTGTAGTAGGCCCGCGCCCGGGTCAGGAAACTATCCACCTGCCGAAGGTTGTAGCCGTACTCCCGGCGGCCTACGCGCGCAAAGGGAGAGGTGCTCTGACGAGCTTCATCCATGGTCTACTGAATCCTTTGGGGGTTGGCGGCTGCGAGCTAGAGAAATCCCGGTACCAATGTAACCGACAGCAGGAACGCAACCGGGGAGGCGAACACGATGGAGTCGAGCCGGTCCATCATCCCGCCGTGCCCGGGCAGAATGTTGCCCATATCCTTGACCCCGAGCTCACGTTTAATCATTGACTCTGCGAGGTCGCCGGCGGTCGCCGCGGAGACGGTTGCCACCGCCAGGACGAGGCCAAACCACCAGGGCCGGTCCAGCAGGAACACAGTGGCGAGAGTTCCAACCACGACTGCGCCACCGACTGATCCGGCGAACCCTTCCCAGGACTTCTTCGGACTGATCTTGGGCGCCATGGCGTGCTTGCCGAAGAACGCGCCGACCAGATAGCCGAACGTGTCATTGGCGACGACCAGCAGAAGCAGCGTGGCCACCAGCAGTTTTCCGGATGGTTCCTGCAGGAGCAGCATGGCGAAGCTGAGCATCAGGGGCACCCATAGCACCACAAAAATGCCCGCTGTGATGGATCGGGCAGCGTCGGGGGCCGGGTCGAAACTCCGCCAGAGGGCCAGGGCTGTCGTGGAAAGGGCGACGGCGTAGGCCAGCGCCTCCGGTCCGCCAAGGTAAGCGGAGAACGGAAGGGCGACCGTCGCGACGATGGTGGGCACGAGGGGCAGGCGGATCTGACGCACCTCGAGTGCCCGGGATATTTCCCAGACACCCACCAGCGCGAACGCGGTGGTAATCGCCACGAAAGCTATCGGCAGGTAGAGGATTCCGCCCAGCACCGAACCAAGCAGGGCAACGCCGACTGCCGTTGCCGCGGGCAGGTTCCGTCCCGCCCGGGACGGAGCCTTGGGCGCCCCCGCGCTCTTGGAGGCTGGCCTGCGACGTACCTGGCGAG